>CAZZIX010000268.1:0-2233 GCA_964654345.1 uncultured Methylomarinum sp. | reverse complement strand
GAAATGGTTGAATCAGACAAGTTTAAAGCAGCCTTAGAACAGGGTCTGGATGCCCATAAAATAGGGGAAGATATTATCGGTAAAGTGGAAACGGTGATTGATAAGCGTCTTGGCGAATTAACTCCCCAATTGGTTAAAGAAATGGTTCAGGAGATAATACGGCAGCATTTAGGGTGGTTAGTTGTGTGGGGTGGCGTGTTTGGTGGTCTTATTGGTGCAGCGTTTAGTTTTGCATAAAGATGATTAAATTAGCTTTTGAAGAATATGGTGATAAGTCTAGTGATCCTTTACTACTTATCCATGGTTTTTTCGCATCATCACGCAATTGGCGACAAATTGCGAAAAGACTAGCGGGTGATTTTCATGTTTATGTGCTGGATATGCGGAATCATGGCACATCGCCCCATCATCCAGAAATGGACTACCCAATCATGGCGGATGATTTAAAGGCATTTATGGATCAGCAGGGGTTAAAATCAACAAATATTCTAGGTCATAGCATGGGGGGGAAAGTTGCCATGTGGTTTGCCTTAAATAATTCAGAAAGAACCAAAAACTTAATTGTTTCTGATATTTCCCCTGTTGACTACCACCACAGTTTTGATCATACAATTCAAGCATTAAAAGATCTGCCATTGGAGAAAGTTAGCAATAGAAAACAGGCCGATGATTATTTGTCATCACAGATTGAAGAGCAATCTTATCGTTTATTTTTATTGCAAAATTTACAACTTATTGATGGAAAATATAGTTGGCGTGTGGATTTAGACATTTTTTACCAAACCGCTGATAATATTGTAGGTTTTCCTGCATTAGGCTCCTTAAAACCCCATGAAAAAGAAGTGCTTTTTATTATGGGTGGAAATTCTCATTATACTAATAGAGATGCCATTGCCCTGTATTTTCCAAAAGCTAAAATATCTATTTTAGAAGGAGCCAATCATTGGCTACATGTTGAAGACCCCGATGGATTTGTGAGTAATGTGATTGAGTTCTTGAAAAAATAGTAAAAGTTATTTCATTTTTGCCGCTATTAGAGAGTATGAATAATAGCGGATCACATTGATGACAAAATTTAAAACTGTAGGGATGAGTTTGCTTCTGATTAGTTCAATAACTAATGCGGATTATTTTACAACACCGTTACATAAGGTTGAATGGGAATTAAATCAAGGACAATCCTATTGTCAATTGTCTCAAGACATCCCTTTATATGGCATGACAGACTTTATGCATCAATCTGGTGAGCTATTAAGATTTTCAATTAAAGAGAATCGTTTTAAAACCAGTATTATTAAAGCAAGTTTAACAATAGAAAATTCTTCCTGGATTCATCAAGCAAAACCAGGTAAAAAATATTCAGTCAATCTTGATCATGCAGATGGAATTCAAAATTATCCTCGCCTTAGTGTGTATGGGGAGGTTGCTGAAAATATGTTGGATGCATTATTAAAAGGATTGTCACCAACTTTTAGTTATTTAAGAAAGGCTCTTGATGGAGAGGCAGAAGTAACTAATGTTGCAGTTTCTTCAGTAAAATTTTTAAACAAATATAATCAATTTTCTGATTGTAGAAAAGACTTTTTACCTTATGGCTTTAAAGATTCATTAGAAAAAAGTATTTTTTTTAAACCGAAAAGTAAAGTGTTAAATGCTAGTGTTATACAACAACTAAGTGACACAGTTAGATTTGTAAATGAGGTAAAAGGCACTGGAGTTGTAATTGTTAGTGATACTGAAATTGCAGGCAAGCAGGATAAAACATGGTTTTTAAAAAGGGCAAATGGCATTGTTGCAAAGTTGACTAAACTGGGTTTACCTAAAAACAAAGTTAGTATTAAAAGAAAAAGTAAATTAGTAGAAAAAAATAACAAAATTATTCAAATAGGCGTATTTGGCCCTGATGCCTTGCGAACAATTTATTATCGAAAAGGCAATGTTAATTTAACCCAAACAGAGAAAAAACGGTTAAGCGTTCTTGCCAAGTATGCAGAAGAATTTTTACCTAATAGCAAAATTGTGATTAGAAGTCATACTGACAGCAAAGGGTCTAGGGCGTCTAATCTTAGAGTTTCCAAAAACAGAGGGAATGTAATCAAGCAGTATTTGCTGAGTATTGGGCTTGATAAGAAAAAAGTGATCGTTAAAGCTTATGGTGAAAGTAAACCAGTAAGAATCAATCGTTTTGAAGCAGGGAGAGCTGCGAATAGACGAGTTAATATAGATTTTGTAG
>CAZZIX010000267.1:0-3762 GCA_964654345.1 uncultured Methylomarinum sp. | reverse complement strand
TTTAATTCACCGCCTTGTCCTGACTGAAATTGTTTTTTATCTTCGTCATTATGATCGTCAGATAGAAATGTTTGTAGAAATACAAAAAGAAAACGCTGTGGATCGCTTTGTTGTCTGCCTACGGTTAATAAACTTTTATAGTCAGTTATTTCAATCATATTTTTCGGTTACATTTATTGATTTAATTTGTATTACTAAGCAAAGAGCCTTGCAACCTTTTTATCCATGGATGTTCAGCTAAAGGGTCTACATCAAAAGCCAGTGTTTCAGGTTTGTGCAATAAGCCTGCTGCTCCAGATGCATTCGGGTTTAATTGTCTTTTTTCTACAAAATCGACCATACGTCGCATGTTATAAATGACTAAAACACGGTTGCCATATTGACTGTTATAAATTAAATAAGACAGGTTGGTTTCTTCAAAGATAGGGTTTCTGTTTATTAATGATTCAATATCTGTTTGATTATCAGTGGATAGTTTTTTTAAGATTGAATCTTCATGGTTATGAATTAGCTTGGTTAAATAGTCTTTAAGTGTATTGGATAGCTGATGCTGTTGTAGATTCTCGACGTCCAGATCAGTTAATAAAAAACTTTCTGCTACTAAATAATGGCGGTCTTTTTCTCCGTCATTGGCAAACAGTGAAATTTTTTCTAAATGCGGATGTTCAAGCGCTTGTAAAAATTGTAATGGTGCTCTGATATGTTTATCAACAGTCACTACCCAAGGTAAGGCTCTTCCTGTTTGTTCGTAACGCATTTTTACGCTGGAGATAACGTCAGATCGCATCAGCTCAGATTCACGGCCTCTCGGTTTAACGATAAAAGCATCAACAGCTGTAATTTGGGTTTTAAATCCTGATGCTTTAAATTGTTCAACAATTTTTTGGTAGCGTGGGCTATAGGGGATTGAAGTGCCATCATAAAGAATATTGATGTGTGATTTTTTGGCATGATCGGCAACCATTTGTCTTAGTCGGTTAGCAAAGGGTTCTACGTAGTTATAATCATCACTATGGTGATCAGCTGCAGTTAGTACAGTGTATAAATCACTGATTTTACGAAACTCATCCAATGAAGCGATAACGAAATTATCACCACAATGGGCTTCGGCAATTTCTTCTACTGCGGATTTTCCTGCTCCTGCACCTCCCATGCTCATAAACAACATAGGATGAGTCACAGCTTTTTTGCCGATGAAAATTTCTTCTAAGGCCTTATCTAGTTTTTCGCTGATTTTGCTTAATCGGGTATAAGCTATTTCAACTGATCGAATTAGCCGTTCATCTCCGTTTGCGGCATTTAATAACTTTGCTTTAAGTTCCTTATTATTAGCAAGGGTAAAAATCAGGTATTTATCATCACCTTCGCATTGTTGAATGAGTTCTAAAAGTTCGGTATGACTGGGAGAGCGAAGGCTAGTGAGTACATTTACATCAAGGCAGAATAGGGGAGGGGTTTGTTCTGGGCTAACACTAATACCATCAATTTCAGTTTTTTCTGGCAATCTTAATGCTTCTGTATCCGGTAAATAACCAATAATATGTCGTGTGGCATCAACGGGGTTGTCTGCAAATTGTTTTCCAGCTACAAATATTTTGTCTTTAATCGTTTCAAGAGGAACCAAGCCGCCATCGACTAAAACTAAACATAAAGTACCTTGGTCGGTGGTATGAGATAAAAAGGGCACGCCAGAAATAAAAACTTTATTTTCAGGCCATGTTCCATAGGCATTGGCTTCATTTTCTAAAACTTTGGTTCGTGATGCATCTAATGCATGTTCAAAAGCAATAATAACTGCTTGGTAATAACTGTCAAGATCATGTAAAGCAGAGGTGTCAGCAGCCTCTAGCCTTCTAAAGTCAATGCCTTGCTCATGCACGCTTTTAAATGCTGGCAATTTTCCTAAAGCCGTGAGAAAAAAGTCTAGAGTAATTCTGTTGCCATAAGAAAAAGGCCTGACTTGGCGCATTTTTTGATAAAAATCAGCTAATCTTTCAGCAATGTTATGGGTATGGATAACAAAACCATTATTATCAAAAATAGCGGTGTCACGATTATTTTCACCATCAAGAACCAACTGTTCAACGATTAAGCGAAATGCTTTACGTTTTTTAGCATATTTCATAGTGCCAGGGCGATGGTCTACTGTGGCTTGATTTCTCCAATCATGGAATATTTCACGGTGAATACGGGAGAAAAGCTCAGTTAAATAGGTGACACGTTTTGATTGGTCATGAGACACAGTATCTTCTGATTCCTGTCTTAAGGTAGAAAACAATTTTGTCCCTTGGGAAATTGCCAAAGCAGTTCGTAATTTAGTGAGGTGTTCAAATTCTGAAAAATCAGAGATTTCTTGGTTGTTCATAACTTGGTGTTAATCATTTTTGCGTTAATCATTTAAAGAGTGCATATGTCGAAACAATTTGGTATCACTGACTTCCGTATCTAGCTCTTTTAATAAGCCATTATTAATTGAGTAAATCCAGCCATGGACTGATAGATCCTGGTTGGCATTCCATGCATCTTGTATGATAGTGGTGTGGCAAACATTTGAGACTTGTTCAATAACGTTTTTTTCGCAGAGGAGGTCTATTTTTTCTTCTTTAGTCGGTTTTGCATCAATCTCTTGTTTATGTAGACGATAAATATCTTTTATATGCCCTAGCCAATTATCAATCAAGCCATGTCTTTTACCATCCAAAGCCGCTTTAACCCCACCACAACCATAATGTCCACAGACAATAATATGTTTTACTTTAAGTACTTCTACAGCAAATTGCAGCACAGATAAGCAATTTAAATCAGAATGTACAACAACATTGGCAATGTTTCTATGGACAAATACTTCACCCGGTTCAAGATCTACTACCTGATTTGCAGGTACGCGACTATCTGCACAGCCTATCCATAAATAATCAGGGGATTGTTGTTTGGATAAATGGTTAAAAAAATCGGGGTTTTTATCCCTCATTCCTTTAGCCCAGGCTTTATTTCTAGCAAATAAGCTTTTTAGGTTTCTACGTTCAATCTGGTTCATAATAGTTTATGTTTTTGCAAAAGTAGGTGGCTATATTTTATGTATTTATGGACGCGGAATTTTTGCGTAGATTCTGGTAGGTTGGGCTAACGGTTCTTTCGTTAACCCAGCACTTTAAGCATACAATATGTTGGGTTGCCAAAGAGACGGCAGCCCAACCTACAATAATAATCTAGCGACCTGTAACTGAGTAAAGTATCAATCTAAATAGTGAGGATTATATCCCTAAAATGTGTTTTCAATAACAATTTCATCAAGGGCTAATTGACCTGCACGAGGAGCAGCTTCCGTTAGACCTTTACCAATAGCGACATACATAGCAATAACGTGGTCATCAGGTAAATTGATAAGTTTGGCGGTGGCTGAAAAATCAAAACCATCCATAGGACAAGAATCATAACCCATAGATTTTGCAGTCAACATCAGTGTTTGAGCAGCAATCCCACAAGAGCGCATGGCTTCATCTCTTTGAACCTGGTCTTTATCACGATAATAAGCATCAATTGCTGGCAGTATAAAATCTTGTACTTCTTGAGCTGCATTTTTCCAGTAACGATTTGGGGATTTTTCCCATGCTTTCAAATCAGCGCAAAGAATAATCAGTAGTGAACTGTCAGTCACTTGAGCCTGATCCCATGAAACTTTTCGGATTTCATCTCTTAATTTAGGATCTTTAACAACAACAAAACGCCAGTGTTGAATATTAAATGCAGTGGGGGATAGGG
>CAZZIX010000266.1:0-3774 GCA_964654345.1 uncultured Methylomarinum sp. | reverse complement strand
TAGTCGGTCTATTTGTTATATCATCATTACTATGAGTGAAAAAAATAATATTATAGTTCAAGCCCTACCTCAATATATTGAGTCTCAATCATCCCCAAAAGATGAGCGTTATGTTTTTGCATATACCATTACTATTACCAATGCGGGTGCTATACCTGCCAAACTGTTGGCTCGCCACTGGTTAATTACTGATTCAAATGGCAAGGTTCAGGAGGTAAAAGGGGATGGTGTTATTGGAGAACAACCTTATTTAAAACCGGGAGAGTCATTTTGTTACTCAAGTGGCGCCATGATAGAAACACCCGTTGGTGTGATGCAGGGTAACTACTTAATGATCTCAGATAAAGGAGAGAATTTTTCAGCCTCTATTCCTAAATTTACCCTCTCAATTCCACGGACAATCCACTAACCGTAAAAAAATGTCTATCTACGCAATTGGTGATATTCAAGGTTGCTTTGATGACTTATTAAGGCTGCTGGACTTGATTAAGTTTGATGAAAAATCTGACCAGCTCTGGTTTGCTGGTGACTTAGTCAACCGCGGGCCTAAATCTTTAGAAACTTTACGTTTCGTTAAATCTTTAGGACAGTCAGCACAAACAGTTCTAGGCAATCATGATTTACATTTATTAGCCACCGCCTTTAAACAAAGAAAACCGCGTAAAAAAGATTCGCTGTCTGGCGTTTTAGAAGCTCCTGATTGTGATGAGCTTTTGTACTGGCTTAGGCATCAGCCATTATTTTATTATAACGACGACTTTTGTTTATTACACGCGGGTCTGCCGCCCCAATGGGACTTTTCTCAAACAAAAAAAATGGCAAAAAAAGCAGAAAAAGCCCTACAAAGTACAGATTACATGAGTTTTTTTAAAGTGATGTATGGAGATAAACCTGATAAGTGGTCATCTGATTTAAAAGGAATGGAAAGAATACGGTTTATAGTTAATTGTTTTACTCGAATGCGGTACTGTGAGAAAAATGGACGGCTTGATTTTACCTATACTAGTGCTGTTGGCACACAAGCAAAACATTTAATGCCATGGTTTACCGTGCCTAAACGAAAATCAGCTGAGATGAGAATCATTTTTGGCCACTGGTCAACGTTAGGTTATTATCAAAAGAATAGTGTCTATGCTATAGATACAGGTTGCCTTTGGGGCGGACAGTTAACTGCAATAAAACTAGGTAAAAAAGTTGAACGTTTTAGTGTTGATTCCAGTGGATATTTAATACCTGACTGATTCTTTGTTAATCTTATACCTATAGCAGTTTGAAGTTCACTCAAGCATATTTACCAAATGATTATTTCCGGTTTTAAACCCACCTTTTCAATTGCTTGTTTAGTTTTTTTTATGACGACTACTATTGCTTATTCCACTGATATTCAATATTATCCCCCCGAACTAAATCAACAATTACAAACTGCTTTTACCAATAAAGGCAAAAACTATAAACCACGAACAGCCAACTTTCTAAAAAACGGTCAACCGACTTATATTAATCAACTCATTCTTCAAGATTCACCGTATTTATTACAACATGCACATAACCCAGTGCATTGGTATCCTTGGGGAGATGAGGCATTTGCAAAAGCCAAGCTTGAGAATAAACCCATCTTTTTGTCGATAGGTTATTCTACTTGTCACTGGTGTCATGTGATGGAAGAAGAAAGCTTTGACAATCCAAAAATTGCCGCCTTGTTGAATAAATATTTTATCTCAATAAAAGTGGATAGAGAAAGTAGACCCGATGTTGATGCTGTTTATATGGAAGCCGTTATGCTTTTAACGGGACGAGGTGGATGGCCCATGTCTAATTTTTTAACACCAGAAGGTAAGACATTTTTAGGTGATAGTTATTTTCCACCCGAGCCTTTCAAAAAGCTTTTACTCCGTGTTAATGAAGTTTGGCAACAGCAACAAACTTTAGTCTTAAAACGTGCAGATGAAGTGGCTTCTGCCGTTGCCAGCACACAGCAGTCTAGTCAGAAAAGCCAAGCTTTAGATTTAGAATTACTGCAACAAGCGGAAAAGAAACTAATCAGTATTCAAGATCCACAATATGGTGGTTTTGGCCAAAACATGAAATTTCCGAATGAACTGTTACTTTCATATCTGCTCGAAACCTATCAACGTTTTGGTGATAAAAATGTTCTGCAAGTAGTAGAAACCAGTTTGCAAGCCATGGGACAAGGTGGAATTTATGATCAGGTTGGTGGTGGTTTTCATCGTTATGCAACTGATAGAAAATGGTTAATCCCACATTTTGAAAAAATGTTATATAACCAGGCACAATTAGCAGAAGTCTATTTACAGGCCTATCAGCTAACAGGAAAAGCAGAATATACACGCATTGCTAAACAAACACTGGATTATGTATTGCAAGATATGCAGGCAAAAGAAGGTGGGTTTTATTCCGCAACGGATGCAGATAGTAATGGGATTGAAGGTGAATTTTTTGTTTGGACAGAGGGTCAAATAAAGCAAGCCCTATCCCCTGACCTTGCAAAACTTGCCATAAATTTATACGGTATATTGCCAGAAGGTAATTTTGAAGGGCACTCTATTTTATTTCTTCCGATAAGCATTGAACATTATGCTGAGAAAAATAATATCGCAATAGAAAAACTATTACTTCAAATTGAGCAAATTAGAAAAGATTTAAAATTATTTCGTCAAAAACGTATTGCACCCTTACTAGATGACAAAATCGTAACAGCATGGAATGCCATGATGATAAAAACTTTAGTCTTGGCAAATGAAGTATTAAAACAGCCGCAATACCTTAAAGCAGCAGAAATGACAGCGAATTGGCTGTGGAAAAATAATAGGCAAGCTTCTGGTGAACTTTGGCGAATTCATTGGCAAGGTCATTCATCGGTAACTGGAAACCAACAGGATTATGCTTTTTTTTCCAGTGCATTAATAAAACTGTATGACCAAACCGGTGATCAGCAATGGCTCACTAAAGCCCAATTAATGACGGATACCATGCTTAAACTATTTTGGGATAATGAGAACGATGGTTTTTATATGAATACCGCAGCCGAAACTAAATCTATGATGGTGCGGCCAAAAGATATTAATGATAATGCCATCCCTTCTGCTAACGCTGTTGCAGCAACTGTTTTAGCAAAACTATCAAAACGGACTGAAAACCTGAATTACCCTAAAAAATCGGCTAAAACATTAGCTGCATTTTCTACAAAAATCACAACCAACCCAAGCGGTTTTACCCATTTTTTATCTGCCGCCGCACTACTTAATAATACAGAAATAGGTTCAACCCAATACGCAGCTAAAGGTGCGGTTATTGTCCGAGCTAAACACTCAAAAAATAATCAACTGATCGTTTCAATTTATGTAAAACCTGGTTGGCATATAAATGCCCACCAACCGTTACAAGACAGTTTAATTCCAACCCAAATCAATCTGGATGATGGTGAACTTAGTCATATTATTTATCCACCCGCTATTCTTAAAAAACTTGGTTTTGGACAGCAAAAATTAGCTCTGTATGAAAGCCAGATTACTGTGAGTGCAACACTTCCAAGTGAGCTGAAAAATAAGCCTTCTATTCTAGTTAATGTTCAAGTTCAGGCTTGTAATGATAAACATTGTTTGGCGCCAGAAGTGGTAAATGTTAGAGTGCTTAGTCAATGAAGAAAATTATTTATTTTCCATTCTTTAACCTGGATTAAAGTCCAAAGTACATAATGTTTTAGCCGCATGCAACTGACCATTTAATAAACAGTTTTTCAATTTTTCAGTCCGC
>CAZZIX010000265.1:0-3777 GCA_964654345.1 uncultured Methylomarinum sp. | reverse complement strand
GCTTGGGCTGGGATGCCCAAAACAAGCTTTCGCAAAAATAGCGACTCCCCGACAATACGAGATTATAGAGAGGAGAGGTTAACAAAATTCCTTAAATCTGATATGAAAGATCTTGCCCTGGGCTTTTATGATGATAAACCTAAAGGTTTTGTGGATACTTGGCCAGACCCCACCAAAGTAAGTAATAGGCAGCAAAAAAATGACATTCATCGTTTTAGACCATTTGAATTGGGTATGAAAGTTGGCTCTGACAAAACCAGTGTAATACCTAACGATGATACTAATATAGATCAAAATTAGGACAAATGACGTCCTCCCGCACTATTCGAATTCCAATCGAACATGTCAAAGCAGAACTGGCAACATTCCCTCTTGCCAGCGAAAAAGCGTTGGAATTAGCTGTCGTAGATTTATGTCCACAACTAAAAAATAGTACTGCTCCTTTATGGCGCAAGGCAGAAAAAAAGATTATTGGACATCTCCCTGGTTTTTCAATAGATGAAGCCATTTCCATTCGGGATTTTCTCTGGTTTTCTGAGCAACCAGTAAAAAAAGTCCCATTACATCGTTATTTGAAACATCTTGCTCACGAATTTTTAGAAACCCAAGGCGCAGTCGCAATTCCTAATCTACCTAGTTGTTTATTTCCTAACGGGACTGATAGTAGAGCACATAAACCACTTGCAAGACAAACTTGGTGGTGGCTATCTGTTTCATTACCGCCCGATATATTACTTGCTGCTTTACATAATAATACTTCTAACCCCCAACGAATAGAAGTTGTTTCCCCATTATTGGATCGGCAGCTTTCTGATTTTGGTTTTGCTGAAACACATTTGCATATGGGGGTAGGAATGGATTTCCGTACTTTATGGACTGCAGCTCTTGTGGCTATTGCGGATTTCAGTTTTAAACACGATATTTTCAAAAGCACAGGCGCAGGATTAGATGAGGGAAAATTACTGGCACCTTGGTTAATTCGAGGAGCTATTATGCGTTATATTCTGGCTGGTTATTTATGCTGTAATCATCAATATGAATCCCTAGATCGTTATATAGCCAATGAACTGCGCGGTAAATTAGAACAAGCTTATGATGCTTCCAGTTACTCTATGTTAATGCAAGTTTTATCTGAGTTACAACAAGGTAAATTATTTCAGACTAATCAGCAGGAGAGAAATTTTGTTAGTTTGCAAATGCTGTATAAAAAACTTGCTGCTCCTCTAAAAAATTGTCGATTTGATCTTTTAAATGGGTTTAACGCTGCTGACCCCATTGCTAACATGTTTCCTCAGTGTAAAAGTGGAAAAGTTTCTCCTGATCTTTGTTTTATTAGTCAATCACTCAAGTATCTTGAAACTAGGATTCAGCATAATGCACAAGATAAACTTTTTGAGAAAGTTTTCTGGCAACTTATTCGCATTCAATCCCAATTACATAGGCACACCGTTCAACGACCTTTAACACCGGGGTTACAGTGGTTTTTACGGTTTTATAGTCACTCATCTCCTATCCGAAAAGTCTTTAACACTAGAGATAATGTTATTAGCTCTGCAATATCAAGTGGCCTAGGGCGTGGTTTAAAATCATTAGAGTTACGCACCTCACCTTTTACAAGTAATTCGGAGTTATTAACTTTTATTACTGATGTAAGACAAGCAGCCGAGGAATTACAAAATAAAAATGAGCAACCCCTTGAACTTGGCATTGTCTTTCATTTTATTAAACAAAGAGGAGGAAATGCCGAAAAAGGTGAACCTATTGCACATGGTAAGAATAGTAATGCTGACCCTGTTGTTGATTCTGTATTTACAGAAACAGTAACTAATGGCAATCCTCAAGGCTATCGATTTGCTTCTTTTTATTTAAAGAAAAAACAGGAAGCATTGTCTTTAATTTGGTTATTAAAGCATCATCCTAATTCACTTCAAATTGTAAGAGGTCTGGATGTTTGCACTGATGAACTGGCTGTTCCCAATTGGGTTCTTGCCCCTATTGTTAATGAAGTTCGTCAACAGTCAATTATCACATCTGCAGTACTTAGCTCTACTCATGGAATAGACATTAAACCATTACATATGACAGCACATGCTGGTGAAGATTTTATTCACTTATTAACAGGGTTAAGGAATATTGATGAAGCTATTGAGCAGTTTAAATTAACACAAGGTGATAGGCTTGGTCATGCTGTTGCATTAGGTGTTGATCCAATAAAATGGGCGTATTCGTCAGGAAAAATTCCGGTAAAATGTGAAGATCGTTTATTTGATTTAGTATGGCTTTGGTCTTGGTTTGGCCAGAGTTTAAAGGGACAAAATCATACTCAGCAGATTAGTATGGAACATGAAATCGCCATGCTTACAAACCAACTTTTTACTAATGTTGTAGAGAATGTTCCTAGTATTTATGATCTCCATTTGTTAATGACTAATCTTAGTGATGCTGATAAATTGACTGCCACTGGATTTCCCGAAGGGGCTCAACCAATGTGTCATTTAAAAAAAGAACTGTTTTATCAGTATCTAACAAGTCCTGAAATATTTAAGAGAGGTCAACAAGTTATCTGGATTGATCCTTTTGCCGAAAGAGAATTACTTTTAAATGTTCAAAACCAATTACGTAAAAAAGTGGGTACATTAGGTATTACTATAGAGGTTAACCCCTCGTCAAATTTATTGACTGGAGATTTGAGTGACTTAGAATCGCATCCACTTTGGCGTTTGCGACCACCGATACCCATAGATGATGTACCTCCAGTTTCAATCTGTATCGGCTCAGATGACCCTGTTGTTTTTTCTACTGATTTGCGGCAAGAATATCAGCGAGTTTTTGATGCTTTAATAACAGCGGGATTGTCTAACGAGCAAGCTGAACAGTGGGTTGATGAGACACGAGCTAGTGGACTGAATTGTCGTTTTACAATTCCTGTTTAGGTTGACCAGAACATAGTAGTTATTTCTTAATATTTGGAACTAAGATAATGGAATTAAGATTTGTATCAAATAATCCCCATAAAATTAGAGAAGTTCAAAGAATGTTTGAGCATTCTTCTATCAAAATAACCCCTGTTTATTTTAAGATCAAAGAAATTCAAACGGAAAACATTCAGGATATTGTCAAAGATAAAGTCAAAAAAGCATTTAACGAAATTGGCAGGCATCTTATTGTTGAGCATACTGGACTGTATGTTAAAAATATGGGGGAGTTACCAGGGGGCTTAACTCAAGTTTTTTGGGATAAATTACAGGCAGATAGATTTATTACTTTGTTTGATCAAAAAGAAAACTCAATTCTTGAAGCAAAAACCGTTATTGCTTATTGTGATACCAAGAAGATATATACTTTTGAAGGTGTTACAACTGGTGTTTGCGCTTCTGAGCCACGAGGGAGTAGAGAGTTTCAATGGGACTGTATTTTTATTCCTGATGAATGCGATAAAACATTTGCCGAGCTAGGAGATGAAAAAGAAACTTTTTCTATGAGAAGAATAGCTCTTGAAAAACTTGATCTTTTTTTAAAAACTAAGAGCCAGAATAATGGATAAGAGTCTTCTCTCGGCATATAAAAACGGTAATATTATTTTGTTTGTTGGGGCTGGTGTATCAAATAGCCTTGGTTTGCCTACATGGGCAAAGCTTATTGAGATCATTGCTAATGAATTAAAATATGATCCAGATATTTTTATGTCATATGGTGAGCATTATGCTCTTGCAGAATACTTTCGAATTATGAAGAAGGGGAATATATCATCACTCACAGATAAAATGAAAAAGGAAT
>CAZZIX010000264.1:2282-3782 GCA_964654345.1 uncultured Methylomarinum sp. | reverse complement strand
TATAGCTAGTGCTTTGATCAGGTTAGATCTTGATGAGGCATTAGTTGCTTTAAAGATTGTATGATTTTTGCCCAAGCAATTCCAAATTTGTATCCTTCATTGTAAGTTTGCATTTTTTATTAAACACAAGATCCCACCTACTTTAATCCATAGATAGAAAACCTTTCAGTGACTAGTTAGGTTGATCAATGTTTTGTGCTTTTTAGTCGTAAGCTATCACAGTAATTAATATTTAATAAAGCCGTTGTGAATAACACAGACAAATTTTCATCGTTATCTTTAAAACCGGGGTTACTCGAAAATATAGAGTCTTTAGGGTACACCCAATTAACACCTATTCAGGCAGAAAGTCTCCCACACATTCTTGAAGGAAAGGATGTGATCGCCCAAGCTAAAACTGGTAGTGGTAAAACTGCGGCCTTTGGTATTGGGTTATTAACAAAATTAGACTTAAACAAATTTAGAGTTCAGACCTTAGTGATATGTCCAACTCGTGAGCTTGCAGACCAGGTTTGTAAAGAAATTAGAAGGTTGGCTCGTTATGCCCAAAACTGTAAAGTGCTGACTTTGTGTGGCGGTACATCTTTTGCGCCTCAACGGAGTTCTTTAGAAAATGGTATTCATATTGTTGTTGGAACGCCAGGACGGTTGCAAGAACATTTAGAAAAAGGAAGTTTGTGTTTAGATGACTTAAAAGTATTGGTGCTAGATGAGGCTGACCGGATGTTAGATATGGGCTTTGAGGAATCAATAAAAGAGATAGTTTCATATGCCCCATCGCATCGACAAACCTTATTATTTTCTGCTACTTATGCTGATTCTATTCGCCAGATGAGTAAACAGTTTCAGTTTAAACCTGTTTCCGTTAGTGTAGATACTAGTCATCAAAAAAATGATATTGAACAGCTTTTTTTTCAAGTAGACAGATCTAAAAAGGAAAATGCACTTGGATATTTATTATCATTTTATAAACCTGAATCAACACTTATCTTTTGTAATACTAAAAAAGATTGTCATGATGTTGCAACTACACTTGATAATATTGGTTTCTCTGTTCAAGCGATCCATGGGGATCTTGAGCAAAAAGATAGAAACCAAGTGCTAGTCCGTTTTGCAAATAAGAGTTGTTCAATTTTGGTTGCCACAGATGTTGCAGCTCGTGGGTTAGATATTAAAGAATTACAAACGGTTATTAATTATGAACTGCCTTGGGACCCTGAGGTTTATGTACATCGCATTGGGCGCACGGGTCGTGCAGGTAAGAAAGGCTTGGCATTGAGTTTATGTACGACTAAAGAATTAAAAAGAGTAGAGGCTGTTGAAGAGTATCTTGATAGCTCTACGAAATGGGATGAGGTTGCTCCTTTTCAAATGAAATATGAAAAAAGACTTGATGCACCAATGGTGACATTATGGATAGGAGGAGGGCGTAAAAATAAAGTACGTCCAGGTGATATTTTAGGTGCCTTAACTGGGAACACGGGAATCGAAGGGAATAAA
>CAZZIX010000264.1:0-2182 GCA_964654345.1 uncultured Methylomarinum sp. | reverse complement strand
GATTATGTAACCAAACCTTTTAGCCCAAGAGAATTAAGTGCAAGAGTCAAAGCTATTTTGCGTCGTGCTGGTTCTAATCAATTACAAGAAACTCAGGTGTCCAAACAACAAAACTCTGATTTTTTTGTTGATGAAGAAAAAAAACAAATAAGCTATCACAATCAAAGAATAGAACTCTCAAGAACAGAATATCGTTTGCTCAATATACTGCTAAAATCACCCGGTCGAGTTTACTCCAGAAATCAACTAATGGATTATGCTTGGGAACATTCTGGGATTAGTCTGGATCGCACGGTCGATACGCATATTAAAACTATACGCCAAAAATTAAAGGTAATTTTTCCAGAATATGACCCAATCGTCACTCACCGAGGTATTGGTTATGCGCTTCGGGAAGATAAATGAGTATACGACGACGCATATTTCTTGGGATTATTTTACTATTTAGTTTAGGGTTTTATTTTCTGATTAATTTTATTGCGGATGATATAGAGCTACGTTATCGAGAGTCTACCGAAGAGCCATTGGTTGATGCTGCTCGTGTTTTAGCAGCTATAGCCGCAACTTCAGTGGTTGATGATTCAATCAATGTTTCTTTATTTCGGGAAAGTTTTGAAAATGTCCAGAAACAGGAGTTTTCAGCTCAAATTTTCGGATTACTTAAAAATAATGTTGATCTTCATGTTTATATCACTGATCGAAAAGGGATTGTTATTTTTGATTCTGATGATGGCTGGGACGAAGGAGAAGATTATTCATTATGGCGAGATGTACATTTAACCTTGCTGGGTGAATATGGTGCTCGAACCACAGATATTGATAGTGATGCAGATGACGAGAAAAAAATGATCTATATTGCCTCACCCATTCTTCGGAATAATGAAATGATCGGAGTTCTTTCAGTGGGTAAACCAACACATAGTTCAAATCAATTTGCTCAGGCTGCACAAAATAAGTTAATTTTAGCAGGTACGATAGTCTGCATAATTTTTATCGGCATAGGGTTGTTGTTAGGGCTATGGGTCACTCGGCCGATTCAACAACTCACCGATTATGCCAAAGCTGTTCGAGACGGAAGGCGTGTAAAAAGACCAGCATTGGGTTCAAATGAAATGGAAGAGTTAGGGGTAGCTTTTGAGCAAATGCGTGACGCGCTAGATGGGAAAAGCTATATAGAAAACTACGTGCAAACATTGACTCATGAGATAAAAAGTCCCATCTCTGCCATTCGTGGCGCAGTGGAATTATTAGAGGAAGACCTTTCGCCCCAAAACAAACAGACTCTTTTGCAAAACGTGCATCAAGAATCTGAACGGATTAGTAAAATAGTAGATAACTTGTTGTTTCTCTCCTCACTAGAATCTCGAAAATATATCACAGCACAGGATTTTATTGATGTTAATTTAATGTTAGATGAGATAAAAGCATTATTAATAACACTACTCTTGATAAAAGATATTGAACTAGCAATTCAAGGTGATAGCCATATTCAAATGGTAGGTGATACTAATTTAATTCAACAAGCATTAATGAATGTTATTCAGAATGCTATTGATTTTAGTCCAATGGGTTCAACTATAGATCTAAGAGTAATTCAGAATGATTTAGGTGTAGAGTTTCAAATTCATGATGCTGGCTCGGGAATACCTGAATACGCGAATGAAAGAATTTTTGAGCGATTTTATTCTTTAAAACGACCAGGAAGTGGTCGTAAAAGCTCTGGGCTAGGCCTTAGCTTAGTTAAAGAAATTGTTTTATTACATCAAGGTGAGCTTTCAGTAAAAAACCATCCTAAGGGAGGAACGATTGCAAAACTACTTTTCCCCTACCCAGACATCAAAATCAAAGAAAAGTTCTTATTTCATACGCATTAAAGGGGCCAATATAAAAAAATTCTTGCTTTTTTAGATATTTATGATTATATTTAAACTGTGAACTAGTTCACAGTTATGTGGTGGCCGCTTTATGTAATGCTGATTTTTTTGAGCTATCTGACCATGGTTTAGTTAATTGAGATTCTCAATAACTAATTTAATTGTAAAAAATTAAAAGGTCTAATGATGATAGGGAAATATTGAGTTCAAAAAATATTTTTTTAAAATTTAATATTTTCATGAATAACAAAAATAAGGAATTATCATGATTTACAATTTACGTCGATTATTAACAATATTTTTTGGTC
>CAZZIX010000263.1:0-3796 GCA_964654345.1 uncultured Methylomarinum sp. | reverse complement strand
GACTTTAAACCACCTTAATTAGCTATAAAACGTGATGCACAGCAACTTTCTTATATAAAATCATTGACATATTAAAAACAACTACTTAAAAAAACTAAATTAAATTATAGATTTCCAGTCACTGTAGGGATAAAATTTGATATGGTATTGCTCATTACTCCTTTATATTTTATCTATACTGAAAAAACACAAAAATTCATATAAACAAATTTTGGACTATCAAGCATTTTTTTATTATTGATGAATCGATCTCAAATAATAAAAACCAATTATTCCCACCTAAACTAATGAAAACAAACTTTATTTAAACTCTTATACTGTATTATCTATTTCATCGCTAACCACTTATTCTCATTTTGCACTCAAGAATGCAGTAACTAAAATACAAAATACTTGGAATGCCAAAACCGTATCGTCAATGCCAATACCATATACATCCTTATAATAAGAATTGCCTTGAGCTTCAGCTTAGTGGTGACTGGGTTATAGGAAATGACCTACCCCCCTTAAATGATGTAAAAAAAAAACTGTTTCAAGATCCAGCGACTACTCATATTAAAATTAGCAGTACAGACCTCGGCATGTGGGATAGCCGGTTGGTTTCATTTATTCTTATTCTATCCAAAAGTCTTAATGATAAGAAAATCGCTTTTGATATTTCCGGCTTACCTTCTGGCATTAAAAGCCTTCTCAAACTTGCAACAGCCGTTCCAGAAAGAACAGGGGTAAGAAAAACCAAACAGCAGAAGTCTTTTTTAGAAACAGTAGGTCATGGAGCAATCAATACTGTTACTGAAACAAAAGCAGTACTTTCTTTTATCGGTGAGATTTGGCTTAGTTTTTTCAGGTTTATACAAGGCAAAGCTCGTTTTAGATATCAGGATTTCTGGCTAGTTATTCAAGAATGTGGCCCTAATGCATTACCCATCGTTACTTTAATTAGTTTATTAATCGGTCTAATTTTGGCTTTTATAGGCGCAATACAATTACAACTTTTTGGTGCTGATATTTATGTAGCAAACCTTGTTGCAATCGGTATGACACGCGAAATGGGCGCCATGATGACGGCTATTATTATGGCTGGGCGAACAGGTGCGGCATTTGCAGCAAAACTGGGAACTATGCAGGTTAATGAGGAAATAAATGCATTGAAAACCATGGGTATAGCGGCCTTAGATTTTTTAGTCTTACCAAGAATTTTAGCCTTGGTATTGATGATGCCGCTTTTAACAATATATTCAAATATTATTGGAATTTTAGGAGGTATGTGGGTCGCAGTCACTATGTTAGATATATCATTAATCGAATATTACCTTCAAACTGCACAGTCTATTACTTTAGTTGATTGTGCTACAGGGATAATAAAAAGTTTTGTATTTGGTTTGTTAATTGCTGGAATCGGTTGCATGAGTGGATTAAAATGTGGTCGCAGTTCTGCCGCAGTCGGCGAGGCTACCACAACAGCCGTCGTTAGAAGCATTGTTAGCATAGTTGTTGCTGATTCTATTTTTACAATTTTATTTCAAAGTCTTGGTATTTAGTTAATGACAACAGAAGCACATATTACCGTTAATGATCTGACTATGGCTTATGGCGATTTTATCATTCAACAAGGCTTGAACTTTACTGTTAATAAAGAAGATATTTTTATTCTAATGGGCGCAAGTGGTTGTGGCAAGAGTACCTTACTTCGGCATTTAGTGGGTTTAAAAAGTCCCACTAAAGGCTCTGTGTTTTACCAGGATTTAGATTTCTGGCAGGCAAGTGAACAAGAAAAAAGCCTAATAATGCGTCGTAATGGCATTCTGTACCAAAGCGGTGCTTTATGGAGCGCCATGACATTAGCAGAAAATATTGCCTTACCCTTAGGAGAATATACCAATTTAGGAAAAGCAGAAATACAAGAACTTGCTTCTTTAAAACTGGCGTTAGTCGGCTTATCAGGATTTGAAAATTATTATCCCTCAGAAATTAGTGGAGGCATGCAGAAAAGAGCGGGTTTAGCGCGAGCCATAGCATTAGACCCTGAAATTCTTTTTTTTGATGAACCTTCTGCAGGCTTAGACCCTATCAGTGCAAAATTACTTGATGACTTGATTTTGGAGTTACGGGATAGCTTAGGGGCAACTTTAGTGATTGTAACCCATGAATTAGCTAGCATATTTGCAATTGGAAACAATTCTGTCTTTCTTGATCCAGAAAGTAAAACCATGATAGCCAGTGGTGACCCTAAGATATTATTAAAGGAATGTGACGACCCAAGAGTACGCCAATTTCTGACAAGAGGTGAAAACAAATGAGGTCATTAAACTTTTCAATTTATTAATTCTTACAATATAAAAATCATGTAAGCTTTTCTATTCCTTATATTAATATCCTATACAATAGCGACTGATTGTTTTAAATTACCTAAATACTATCAAAAGAAGCGAATAATTTATGAGCAACAAAGGTAACCCAACAGCTATAGGTGCATTTATTGTTGGTGCAATTTTATTATTAATTGTCAGCATCCTTGTCTTTAGCAGTGATACTTTATTTAGTAAAAATCAAAAATTTATCGTTGTTTTTACCGAATCTATCAATGGATTAAAAGTAGGAGCACCAATAAAATTGTACGGCGTACAAATAGGACATGTGACAGAAATTAATGTAGAGCGTGATAAAGAAAACAATAGGACGTTGATCCCTGTTGTTTTTGAAGTTAATCAAAAAAACATTAGTGATTATGTCAATACTAAAATGAAAAGTTGGGATACAACAGAGGTTGATGATTTAATTGATTCAGGATTACGAATGCAATTACAACTTGATAGCTTGTTAACAGGTCAATTATTTATTGAGGCTCTTTTTTTACCCCATACCTCAAAAAAATTATATGGGCATAAAACAGAACTAAAAGAAATTCCATCTATCCCTTCGAATAGTGATGAAATACAAAAATCTATTAGAAACTTGCTTGAAAGTAGTAAAACAATTGATCTAACGTTGTTATTTAATAATTTACAAAAAACTGTAAGCAATCTAGAAAAAATAACCGGGTCAGAACAAACTCAATCTACATTAACAGCACTCAATACAAGTATGCTAGATTTACAAAAAATCGCTGATACCTTGAAAGGCAATACAAAGATTATCTCTCAAGACCTTAGAACAACTATAAAGCACGCGGATCAGTTGATATTAGATTTCAATAGCAACGCCGAGTCACTGTTTGAAGATACTCATCAAGTTGTAATGAGTGGAAATAAAACCTTAGAAGAAATAAATAAAACACTCAGTAGTGTTGAATCTGTTATCAATAATAACTCTCCGGTAAACCAGAACTTACAAACAGCATTACAAGAACTTACCCGTGCAGCACGTTCAACTCGTGTGATGATGGATTATCTGGAACGTCACCCAGATGCGTTACTTTATGGAAAAAAAGATGCTGAATCTGGAGTAAGAAAATGAATAGACTAAAAAAACGAATTTTATTTTTCTTTTTAATTCTTAATTTATTGTCATGCACTAGCTATCAGCATACGACTTATTACTTGTTAACAGCCATTGAACCAACCGACTCTATTTTAGAGATAAAAAGCAACAAACCTCTAATGAGAATTTTGGTAAAAAATATCAAATTCCCTGACTATCTGGATCGCCCTCAAATGGTACTTAGAGACGATGACTATAAACTTGAACTGAGTGAATATCACCGATGGGCAGAACCCTTAAAAGATGATTTTACTCGTGTATTTATTGAAAACCTTAATACCCGAATAATGCCTAATCTTGCAAGCAACTATGCTGG
>CAZZIX010000262.1:0-3842 GCA_964654345.1 uncultured Methylomarinum sp. | reverse complement strand
CCTGTTAAGATAGGTGTAGCGACTAATAAACCGAATTGGCTATCAGTAAGCCCCAGGTTTTGTTTAATTTTAATCCCAATGATGGAAAAAATTGTCCAAACTGCAAAGCAGACTGTAAAAGCAATGGTGCTAAGTGTTAGACTTTTTATTTGTTGACCGCTACTGACGCCATCAAGTTCGTGCATATAAATATCTCCTAAAGAGAAAATGTTAAAAAATTAGTTGTTTTGTAGGATATGTTGATAAAGTTAAGAACACCGTACCCGTGTGTATTGCAATGATTACATTGTTACTAATACACCATATCCCACGAGTTATTATTTGTTATTATGTTGAAGGCATTTAAATGGCAGAATACAAATCTTCGTTTTCTTTTCCAGTAACATGGATTAATCCCCAAGCACCTCGATCGACACGAGTTAATGCATGATCGACTAAAACGTAGTCACCTGGTACATCTAGTTTAAATTCAACTATCGTAGCGCCACCAGCGGGTATTAGTGTAGTTTGGACATTTTCTAATGGCTGCCCAAGTGACGCTTCAGGATAGACTTTGTCGAAAATTTCGCCTATAACATGAAAAGAAGAAATTTTTGATACGCCTCCATTACCGACGAATAGACGTATTGTTTCACCGACTTTTACTTGAATACCTCCATTATCAACAAGTGAGGCAGTGCGTCCATTAAAGACTATATATTCAGGACGCTCATCAAACATTTTTTGTCCATCAAAATCCTGGAATTTCCTTTCGCCAATCATGCCTTTTGTATACAACTCTCCTTGCATAACATAAAATTCTTTATCTACAGTAGGCAAGCCTGCTTCTGGCTCAACTAAAATTAGTCCATACATGCCATTGGAAATATGAGTCGCTGCATTTCCTGCCGCACAATGGTAAATAAAAAGTCCAGAATTAAGTGTCTTAAATAGCATAGACTTTGTTTTCCCCGCCTTAACTGTAGTTAGAGCAGCACCTCCACCGGGTCCAGTAACCGCATGCAAATCAATTGAATGGTCGTGCGAACTTTTTTTATCATTATGTAAAGTGAGCTTAACCGTATCCCCCACTCTAACTCTAAGAAAAGGGCCAGGTACTGTATTATCAAAGGTCCAATAATGAAAAGGGGTGGCTGCAGCAATGTCAGATATGACTTCTGTCGCGTTAAGATTGATTTCTATTGTTTTAGCTGTTTTTCTATTTAAAGCAGCAGGTAAATCATCTGGATTTTTGCTAATATCTGAAATATATTCAAACTTTGCGGGGTCTATTTTTTTGTGAACATGAAATGCGTCACCCGGGCCAAAATTTGCCGTATGTTTCATCATTTTCATATCCATTGCCATGCCTTCATTCGTTCCTTTGCTAGACAACAGCGAAATTGCCCCTATTAAGCTAGCTAAGAAGATGGCACAGATAATATAAAATTGCTTAGAGTTAGGATGCTCCTTGACTAAATTGATAATGGAGGTGAAAACGTTTGTTGTTCTTATATTATTATCGTTCATGTTGACCTCTTTATTATGATTGAGTACGCATAGCGTACAAAACACTTGAGATCATCCAGTTAAATGCCTTGATTTAGCTTTTTTTCCTGCTTATTCAGCAGGCAACATTTATTTCGTTAATTCGTGGCGAGAAAATTTTATCTTCCCTATAAAGTCAGTATTCTCGTCGTATCCCCTAAAAATTGGCGGTTAATTGGATAAATTGACCCAAGTGTATAATTGTCTCTAGTTAACTGAGTTATTCAGTCATTAAATCCTAGGACTTTTCAATATTTCGTTTTTTTAAAATAGATAGAAACGAGATATTCAAGCAGTTAAATGCCTTAACTCAGCCATTTTTTGTCCTGCTTGTTTTATTAATTCAGTAGTCAGTATTTTTTTAATTTGTGGTGAAAAATCCTCGTCTTCTCGGGTTAAATGTTCCCTAAGTACTTTTTCAAACTCAATTGTTTGGTGTAAGAAGTAATCAAAATTAGTTATGCTCTCAGGATGACTTAACAGTTTAGCTATTCCAGCCCAAGATTCTTCAATTTCTTCATGATCCATTATCAAGCGTTCTATCATGCCAATAATTAAGCTTGATTGATCGACTAATAATGGAAATAGTCCTTCTTCTTCATCTTTATGATGTAAATGTGTGGCATGTGAGTAGTGACAATACATGTCCATACATTGGTTGGCTAACTCTTCTGTCATGCCATGTTGTTTTATTTGTTTTGCCAATTCGACTAACTGAACGCCTCTAGCCAGAAAATCCTGGTGATAGTCGGTTATGACTTGTAAGCCGCTTGAAAAATCCGTGGCTGGGTCTGTAAATTTGAATTCCATAAATATAAGGTGTAGGTTGGATGAGCGATAGCATAATCCGACAATGAGTTTAAATGCTAATGTCAGATTATGCTATCGCTCATCCAACCTACATGTTATTGATTTATCTTTGCTTTACATATTTAGTTCTAACTATTTGGTAAGGTCTAAACATATACCCTAAAGGCATACTCCAAACATGTACCAAACGACTAAAAGGAAACAAAAAGAAAACTGACATGCCTAAAAATAAATGCAGTTTATAAACCCAATCTACCTCATCCAGTATTGATGAATTTGCATTAAGCGAAAGTGTTGCTTGGGCCCAATCTGCTAATGAAATCATGTTAGCTGTATCGCCACCAAACGAATGGTAGATGGAAACAGGGATAGTTAATAAACCAACAGCTAATGTCACCAAAATCCAATTAAGAATAAATATATCCATAAAACGGCTGTTAGCTCTAACCCTTGGATGATACATGCGGCGTTTCCATAAAATAACACCGCCCATCATGCAAATAGAACCAAAGGCTGCGCCTAATGAAATAGCAATGACTTGGTGCATCATGTCTGAAATACCCATGGCTAAAAACCATGAATGCGGTGTAACCAACCCAGCAAAATGTCCCATAAATAAAGCTAAAACGCCGATATGAAATAGAATGCTACCTTTTTGCAATTGTTCTTTCTCAAATATTTGGCTGGAATCGGCTTTCCAAGTGTATTGTTCTCTATCAAAACGAATAATACTGCCTACAAAAAAAGTAGTCAGGGCGATATAGGGATAAATCCCGAAGAGTAAATTAGATAAGTTCATTATTAAGTCCTATGCTGCAATATCTTCAACATGTCCGTGACGAGCCACCATTTTGACCAATGGCGCGTATGGACTTTCATTTTTTTCAAGGTTACTGGCAATAATATCTGCTGCTTGCGACGTTTGTCGCAAAAAGGCGATGGCACTTGCGTCATCGTCCATCGTTGAGACATATTCCAGAATTAAGGGCAGATAATCAGGTAGTTCACCACTGCCTATTTCAAACCCTGTTTTTTTATAGACTTCTGTTAGCTCAATCAGGGCAGGGCCTCTATCTCTGTCTTGTTCATCAAATAAATGATAAGTTAGGTACAGTGAATTTTCAGCTGTCATATCAAAGTTATCAACATATTCTGCCTGAAACTTGGTTAACGATAAACTGGATGCCCAGAGTGTAAATCCAGACAATAGTTTTTTATCCTCACTTGAGAGGTTGGGTAACTCAGCGATAAGTTGATTCATGTCCTCCCAATGATCGGTTAAATCTTTGGTCGGATATTCCAACAGAACAGAAAGCACTTTGTAGATTCGTGTCATGCTTTCTCCCCATCAGAACGTTTAGCTGCTGGGTGATAACGCACAAACTCCAGATTATCTTCGGTCTTTTTACGTTTATCAGGAAAGAGCGATGCCTCAGGGCTGATACTGCAGCCATCATTACCAAAGGTAAAGCCATTTTGTCCTTGGAATGTGTGAAAATCTTCCT
>CAZZIX010000261.1:0-3872 GCA_964654345.1 uncultured Methylomarinum sp. | reverse complement strand
ATTGCCTTCCAGTCCATGACATTGAACGCAATAAGTTCGATAATTATCTTTTGCTGTTTCAGCATTGGCACTAACAGATAGAGTCAGTAACAAAGAACTGCAAATTAAAATCAAATGTTTCATTTAAATTTCTCCTTAC
Organism: uncultured Methylomarinum sp.; assembly: GCA_964654345.1. Taxonomy (GTDB): domain Bacteria; phylum Pseudomonadota; class Gammaproteobacteria; order Methylococcales; family Methylomonadaceae; genus QPIN01. Next base: position 3,733 of record CAZZIX010000261.1, on the reverse strand, counting down.
TTAAAGCCCGCAAGTAATGCACCAGTTTTTGTAGATCACTATCCTTCAAGTTTTTATTAGGCATCATACTTTTGGGCTCCCATGCCTGAGGGTTACGCATAAAGCTAATTAAATAATCTTCTTGAAGACGATTTGCTGCGGTATACATTTCCGACCCCGAGAGTCCTCCAAACCCAGGTTCTATCTGATGACAAGCAAGACAACCTTTAAATTTATCAAACATCATTTCACCCATCATCATCGGAATTGTGCCTAATTTATATTCCCCTGCTTTCACCAGGTTTTGATTCTGTTTCTGTGTCATTAACAACTCAACTACTTGTGCAGACTGTTCATTGGATAACTGAGGGTGCTTAACTAAGCTAGCCGTATCGATTTCATCTATTTTTTCTCCAGTTTTAATATGATTGCCATAAAACATTCCTGATGGTCTTATTCTGGTCGGATTTTGTAGCCAACCTTTCATCCATTCTGGTTTATATTTAATGCCTGCTGATGACAGATTCGGGCCTTTGCTTTCCCATAATTTTTTTAAAGTATCTGGTGCTTTTTCAGGTAGCTGATGACAAGATTGGCATTGGCTATCAAAAATATCCTTTCCCGCACTATTCGCTATAGCGGGTGTATTACTACTAATGACAATGAATAATGTCAGCCCAAGATATTTTCTAATTTTATTATCAATAATCATGCTATTCACTCCTTCGTCTACGTCGTCTTTCGATTGGAGCACCTTTAAAATCTGATTGTTCAAGCATTCCATATCCTTTTTTCATTGATTCACTAAAGTAAAAGTCAGCGTTATAAACTTTATTTTTCCAGACATACCAATCATCCATTGGAATACCCTCATATTCGGTGATGAGAAGAGCTCCACCAGGATATTTACCGGCATTAGTCACATGTGTATCAAAATGATCATGCGCGACCCAGCGACCAGGATTATTCATTGTCACAATAGCGTCATAGCGTTCACCTGGCGCAATCAGTAAAGTATCAACTTCATAAGGTTGAGCCAATGGTAAGCCGTCCTTGTGCGTGATTAACATGTCATGTCCATGAGGGTGGAAAGAATGCAAGCCTTCACCAGCTCCATACAAGCGATAACGTACAACATCTCCTTTTTTAACCCGTATAGGCTGGGTTGAAGGAAAAGAATGGCCATTGATAGAAAAGTAATCCACTAAATCAGATGGCGTTCCTCCCTCTCCGAATTTATCAGCATGACTTGATGACCAGGTGCTAAACATAATAATGACATCTTTAGTAACCGTTTTTTCCAGTGCAGTCGGTTCAATGGGATCAACAATAATGGGTCCCCACATACCTCTAACACCAACGTGTTCATTCACATTGGAATGGCAGTGGTACCAAAGACTCCCTGTCTTCTCAGCTTTCCATCGATAGGTATAAGAATCACCTGCTTCAATCACCTCCTGAGTGACCCCTGGAACACCATCATTTTGCCAATTGTTAGTCATATAAAAGCCATGCCAATGAATGGTATGAGGTGTAGAGGTATTATTCGTGACGAATACTTCAACATCATCACCTTCCTTCACATGAATAAGCGGTGCTGGAACCTGACCATTAAAGGCAAATACTTTGTAATCTAATTTGGGTGCAACTTTAATCATGACTTCGTCAATCGTCATTTCAAATTTGTGCTGCTTTGCCTCAACCAATGTTACCCCCAAAAAAACCATCAGAAGAAAGATTATTTTGTTAACCCTTATCATCGTATTTTTGTTACTTCCTAATTTTCTAAATTTCATCCAGTTACCCTCATTTAATAAATTACGATTGTCATTAATGCTTAATTTTTAGTCTAGGCTACCCTTGATTATCATCTTTGTAAAGTAAAAGCTTAAAAAAGACTTTAAACATAGTAATGTATTATTTATGCTGCGTGCAGCTTTACCTCTGAAAATGTTATAATTATCTTATAAATATTTAGAGAAGAAGCTTTTTGATGCTTCCAATGGGATTAAAATAAACCAAAAAAAGCTAGGAGGTTGCTTGAACATTATTGGGTTCAGTGAAAAACAGCAGAAAATACTGCAATTTTTGGTGAAAGAAAAAAAAGGAATGACTGTTGATCAGTTTTCCAAACTTTTGGGCATTTCAAAAAGTGCAATACACCAACATTTGACGGTATTAGAAAGAGATGGCTTTGTCAGAAAGTCAGCCTCAATACAGACAGGGGGGCGTCCTGGAACTATCTTTGTATTAACGGAAAAAGGGGATCATATTTTCCCTAAGCACTACAGCCTTTTTGCCAAAATGCTGATTACTTTGATCAAGCAGAAATTAGGTTCTGAAGAACTGATTGAATATCTCCAGGAACTAGGTATTTCACTTGCGGAAACAAGAAAAGACGCGCTTAAAAATAAACCAATAGAAGAAAAAATTAAATCGACTGCCGGCATTATGCAGGAATTAGGTTATGAAACGGAAATAGTTGAAGGAGAGCCAGGTGAGAATTTAATCATCAATGCTTATAATTGTGTTTTTCATGATCTGGCTTATAACAATCCAGAGGTTTGTGAAATGGACTTGTCACTACTCTCAACCCTCCTTGATAGCAAAATTGAGCATGTATCCTGTTTAGCTAAAGGAGGGCATAGTTGCAGATTTAAAGTTCAGAGTTTAGATAAAGATATTACAGAATAATAAAGATAGTTTGTTTCAGCAGGCGTTCATTTGCAGAAAGATGTTCTCAACACAAGTATTAAATAACAATAACTTAGATATTTGAAGCTACAATTTTATGCAAATAAAAATTGCATAAAATTGTAACTTGGCTGACTCATTGCACAAAGTTGTAGAGGAAATGTGCATTTACGTTGGGGAATCGCGTCAAATTCCCTACAAATAAAGACAGTACCTGCCAATGAAAAGCAATACATAAGGAATTTTTTTACATACTACAGACCTAAAATGTAACGTATTAATGTTATTTATGAACTGAGCACATTGCCTCTTTAAGGTTTAGTTTGCTTTGTGGGTGTATTAATCTTTTTTCCATGCTCTGTATCCAGCTGAATAAGACGACTAGCGAGGTCACTAGGCAGAAAACCTAATACAATATCTCTGACAACAACATAACCAAAGCCATCAAAAAGTTTGAACTTTGATTTAGCTGATAAAGTTGAATCACCTTTTTTTATTTGTGCAAGTTCATTAATACTAATACCTATCAAATTAGCCAATTGTTCATCGTTGAGAGCTTTTTTTTCTTGGAGCGAATGAAGTAATTTAACAGATAAAGAGAGCTCTTTATGAGTACAGGATGCATCAGCTGTCTCAAGGATATATAGAATAGGCATAATGCCAGAATCGTTTTCTAACAAGGCTTTTTTATCGGCTATGTCACCGTTAATTGTGGAATTTTAATTATCGTTCCTCCTTGAGCAACTCGATTAACTGCGTGCTGAATGGTTCTGCATGTAGGTGTTGAAAAAATAGTGCCACAGTCATCTGTGTCAGCAGCAGCAGCAGATGATTGTTGGGTAACCATGATTGATGTTGTAGGAAGGCCTATTTGTTCCACATGAGAGGAGGTACTTATTATAAAAGTAATAACAAAAGTACTTAAGAATGATATAGCTGGTTTTCTTCGCAGTAATATATTTTTCATCTTTAATTTCCTGTAAAAAATTAGTTATTAAAATGGGGTAAGGGCACCTCTATTAATTGTGGATGAGAAAATTGAGAACCAAAATATTCAAGA
>CAZZIX010000260.1:0-3887 GCA_964654345.1 uncultured Methylomarinum sp. | reverse complement strand
TCTTCATCCAAAGAATATTCTGTTGATAAAGATTTAGCCAATGCTTTAATTTCTGGATTGTCCCAATTGATGTATTTGGATGACTCTAAAAATTCTTTCACGTTGATGACCAGCTAAATGTAAATTAAAACTGTTTTGAGAGTTAGAAATACTCTGTATTCGTTGAATACTTTTACAACAATGAGATTAAGCAGCATGGACTTATCTTACTTTGACTACCAGTTTATTACTATTTTCTAATGAAACTAAAATTTAGCTGATGCTTTAGAGTATCTATAAATGATTCATTCTTTAAACCCGACAAAGCCAGTTAACTGACAATTATGACCAGATAGATTCTTTAAGTGACTACTTACTCAAGTTATGATTTTTATTTATAAAGATTGGTATACCATGAACAAAAAGGTAAGTAATCGTTCAATTTGTTTCGTTCACATTACCTAGAAGTATTGAGCTTCTCGATAGGTAACAGTTACGGAAAGCTCAATTCATTACTTATTATTCCTTCATTTATAGAAAACTTCATTTATAGAAAACTTCATTTTTTTGCTCCCCCTTTTATAAAAGTAGTGATTACAAATTTACAATAGAACAGAGGCAAATATTATGACAATCCAAGGTGAGTCGTTCAAAATAATAATTATTACACTAGTTCCAATAACAATAATACATATAATAGGAAGTTATGCTGATATTAATTTGATTAATAACAACCCTATAATAACAACTATCGTTACGATGTTTGGCTCATTTCGTCACATTAAATATTTTAATTATAAGAGAAGAAAGACCTTTATTAAAGATTATTCATTTCCAGAAAGTCTAATGCACACCCTATTAAAAGAGTACCCTCATTTAAATAGGAATCAGGCTGAAGAAATTATTGAAAGTCTAAGGCAATTATTTATAAAACACTCTAAATACAATTGGCAACCAACCAATATCTCTCATGCAATCGATTATGCATGGAAAAGTTTTCATGAGATGGAGCAGATGTATAGTCAGTTTTGTGGGTCTGCATTTACAAAAGTCTTACCTTATACACCTTTATCTGAAAGTTTATTGGAGGCATTTAATCAAAATAATGTTCAAAAATTATGGGTTGATGCTTGCCAGGATGATGGAATTGATCCTCTGTTTCCAGATCGTTTACCCACTATATTTTTTCTAGATGAAAAACTTACGATTCCTAATAATGCCCAACATTTTATAGAGAACGCTTCTTTTAGCCATTTATTGGATATTTCCTTAGCAGTATCTCCTTCTTTTATTGCCAGAGAGGTTGTGGAAAAACTTTCTACAAATTTATCTGATGAAAAATTAAGAAATAATAGAGCTTATTTAACAAATAAAATTAAATTTTATTTAAATTCTGAAAAGTGGATAACAGCGTATTCCACATCTGAAATGTCCGATTTATTCCGAGCTATTGAAGACGATGATGATCTTATTATTAGCCTATTTGGTAAATTTTCTTTTTTAGGGGATATGCGAAGACAATGCACTAAAATAAAAAAAGATTATGATAATAACAATGCCTGTGGTTCTTCAGGAGCAGCAAGGTGATAGAGCATTTGCAAGCCCGCATCATTGATATGCATACAGTTATACTTGGGAAACATAGTCAATGGGTGCGTTTAAGCTTGCCTTGGTTGGCACGAGATATTGCTAGCTTAATCGATCAAATACGTACAGATGAAATAACTGAATCAAACACGCTAGACCGAATCCCAGCATTAAGATTTGCACTGGCTAAGCTTAATGTAAATCAGCCAAGCGATGAAACCATTCATTCAGTGATTGAAATGCCAACAATATCACCAGTTCAATATCATCGTGATAGTCTTATAGTTAAGGCTGGAGAAGCCGTCCCCACTAAAGAGGATATTACTTATCTGTGTAAACCTCAAGATTTACTAAATATAGAAACAATCATCACACAGCGGCAGAAGGGGGCGCTACTAGCCATCGTTTGTTACAGTGAAAATGCAGTTATGCTTGGGCCTATTTTACCAACATCCGCTTTTTGCTCACTTTGCTTTAGCTATCTTGCTGCACCGACCTTCGGTTTGGAAACTAGAGGTGGGGAAGATGAAAAATCTATGTTAAATACAGCACTGGCATTGGCACAAAGTGTCCGCAGGCAACAAAATGATACAGTAATATTTGATAAAAAATCACTAATAATATCCGACTTTATTCCATTTATTGGTTGCCCAACATGTATAACGAACTATTAGATTTATCATTTAGAACTTTAGTTACAGAATTAGGTATAGGTACACAATGCACCTCAACAATACCCATACGTACCAGCTTTTCTGAACTAGAGCCTGAGTTTTTTTCAGGAGCAGGGTTCAGTACAAATCCACTATTAGCTCGTTTTGCAGCAGAGGGCGAAATGCTGGAACGTGCAACATGGCGTGCAGGTATTTTATGGAATAATGTCTATTTACCAGATGAGCTTTGTCAAATACCAGAAGAAGCACAATTACTTTTATCAACCAAAAATTTTGAAAGATTATCAACTAAACCTTGCACCGCAATACGGGTAATTCATCATGATAAACATCAATCATGGATTCCTTCTGAAGTAGTCTTTCATACACCAAAACTTGCACAAAATATTAAACATAACTCAGCAACAACAGGATGGGCATACCATGTAACTAAGGAAATGGCTGCTGCTCAAGGTTATAGAGAAGTAATAGAACGTGATTTACAAATGTTATTCTGGTTTGGAAAACTAAAGCCATTTTTGTCTCGTATACCTATTAATCAGTTGCAACAATGGTATGCAGATTTTGCGGTAGACACAAAAAATGTAATCAAAGTATTACAACTAAAAGTAAATATTGCATCATGCTTTGGAGATACAGCCTACTTTACTCTTGTTATTTATGTTTCTGATGATGAGCCTTATTTGAGTATTGGGTCATCATTAAAAATAGATGCTAAGCAATCTTTTCTTAATGCAATGGGCGAATGCATCATGCTCCGTTCACATCAATATGAAGAATTTATTAAGGGTGTAAAACAAGCTTCTGATAACAGTTATAATGCCCATGCTATACGTGCAACACGTAAAACTGAAATGCGAGATAAGGTCTTAACGTTATTTGCAACAAGCAATGATGTCGATTCATTGAGTGATTCTCGTCTTGACTATTCAAAACTCAATTATCAAATTGCTTATTTACAACCCCCTCCGGTTATTAATCATGGTACTGTGGCGAAAGTTTGGGTAGAAGGTTGTCAAAATATGGTACCTGCAGGGTTTCCATATGATGTGACAAAACGCTGGCAAAATAGCTGGGGAATAAACAATAAACAATGGAAGGAAAATCGATGGCATCCCTACCCATAACTTGGTTTAAAAAACGAAGCTCGGCACTCAAACTACCCGTCAATTTGAAAGTATCCGCACAACTTTTGCAGCTGACAAATAAGTTACTGGAAGAACGCGCTCCTTTTCAACGTAAAGGCTATCCCCGTGCCGGCGGTTATGACCGGCTTACTATTATAGTATTGTCTACTGGTGAAGGCCATCAATTGCTTATACGCTATTACATACCTGGGCCGCGAATGTTCTATATCCGTGACTATAAGATTCAGGGGCAGCTTATTAAGCTTTTGCCAGTACAAAATAATGAAACAGTTAATAGTCTTCTTATCGTGGGTTTACGTAAAACCCCGGGTGCAAATAAATACGGCGAGAGAAATTTAGGCTTTGCTCGCATCGAACAAGGCGTTTTCTTGCAAGCTTTGCACAGTGAATTATGCTATAAATCTATCCCTAATCATATACAAGGAGGTATTGAAATACAACGTCTCCCCGTAAGGTTACCGCTGGATTTTGAGGAAATTATTGGGCTTGTTGTATAAGC
>CAZZIX010000259.1:0-3909 GCA_964654345.1 uncultured Methylomarinum sp. | reverse complement strand
AAAAAACCCGTGTCATCATAAATCTAAAGAAATCCGTTCCTTATGAAATAAAACGTATTGGAAAGAAAATCTATATTCTTGTAAACTCGGGAGCATATAAACCACCCAACAAGCACAGATTAAGTGTCTTTTTCTGTGGAATCAGCACTTTCTGGTTTATTTTCTGGTACAGGCGAAGGCTCAATCTTTTCCTCAGACCTTACCTTTCTAATCACATTTCCCTCAACATCATAAACATTTCCATCTTCTGACTCATATTCTGTTGCAAATTTTTGTTTCAACTTTTTCTTATTAATAACATTCCCTTCCGCATCATAAGAAACGGCATTCTCATCCACAACTTCTGGTTCTGGTTCCGCAGTGGCTCGTTCAAGAAAGTCAGTAAACCACGACATATTTTTAACTTTTATCATATCGGCATCATTCATAATATCTTCAACAACAGGTAGGCTCCCCTTATCCTTGGATAATTCTAACGCCTCTAAACAGGCATCCTTTTGTCCTCGCAAAGCAAAAATGCAGGCCAAATTATATGCCGCACTGCCTAGTTGGATTCTTTCGGCGTTCTCAAAAAATTCACCTGCTAAATCATAAAGCTCATCATTAGCATCAATATCCATAACCCGTGCCAAATCCATATAAGTCACACCACCATCAATTGCTGCACCTAAATGATCTGGCTTAACAAGCAAACAAAATGTAAATTTAGAAATAGCATCTAAATATAGCTTTACCCCCTCATTTTCTTCCTTTAATTTTGCCTGATGCAATAATGCAAACCCCCAATTAAACAGAGCTTCACCCATCACTAAATCGCCTTTCACTACATCGGCAAAGCCTTCATATGCACTTATAAATAGTTGATCTGATTTTGCACCTTCATTTTTGCGAGCTTTTTTTGTTTGCTTAATTGCAGCATTTAAAATTGATTGTTTTCTTGAGCCAAAGAGTGCCATTAATTTCTCCTAATTTGTGAGTTTCATTGTTTATTACTATAGAATACCAGTTCATTTAAATAACATCACCACTCAATGAGCAAAAAAGAAATTAATCTGGAAACATCTCAAATACCTTGGTACGAATTACAACGTTTTTTTGCCAGTGGCTTAGCTATATCGGTTAATCCAGAGATTGATTTAATTGATGTTGCCTATCAGTTCTCAGTAGATAATAAAACCCAAGTTGAGCAATGGTTAAAAGAAAAAAAAATCTCTCCAGTCACTGATCAACAAGCTTTAAAATGGCATGACGATGCCATAATTGTTTGGGCTGTCGTAATCAAACCCTGGGTTCTAGTTCAACACCGCTTATGAATAAAAACGAAAATAATTCAAAAATAGCTCAATCCATGACCTACCTGGCTTGGTTTGTTTTCTTAGGACTTTTAACTTTCTTTTTTAACAATTATCTAAGCAAACAAAATAATCCAAATCAAAATATTGATATTGCTTACGATAATAATATTGCCGAAGTCAGGTTACATCAAAATCGCTATGGACATTATGTTGCAACGGGAAAAATAAACAATAAACCCGTCACTTTTTTACTTGATACTGGAGCAACGCTCATCAGCATACCTGCTTCAATAGCTAAGAAATTACAACTAAAAAAAGGCTACCCTTCAAAAAGCAGAACTGCTAATGGCACCATTACAGTCTATGGAACAAATCTGGACTCTGTTAGTATCGGTGCAATTGAATTGCAAAATATTCGTGCTACGATCAATCCATATATGGAAGGAGAAGAGATTTTATTGGGTATGAGTTTTATGAAACATCTCGAAATGACACAGAAAGGGAATATGATGGTACTACGTTACTAAAGACAAACGTTAATAAGATATTACTTACTTTTGCGAAGGCTTTTGGCTATTACTCTTTTCATTCTCTTCATCATGTCGAGATAACTGAGGTCGAAATGGCATAAGTAACAACTGCATAATTCCTACGTCACTAGCTCTTCTATATTTTGGCAACCCAATATCCAAAGTCAATTGTGTTTTTTCCGGCTCAGCAACGTAAGTTTTAAATATTCGATCCCAAAGAGAAATAGAAAAACCATAATTACTATCTGTCTCAGACTGAACCATAGAATGGTGAATACGGTGCACGTCTGGTGTAATCAATGGCCAGCGCAAATACTTATCTACCCCAAGCGGAATATTAACATTACTATGATTAAATGTAGCGGTAGCATTTAGAATAACTTCAAATGCAATCACTGCCCAAGGATCAGCACCTAATAAATAAATACAAACTACTTTATAAGCCATTGAAATAAATATTTCTAGCGGATGGAAACGAATAGCTGTACTAGCATCTATCTCTAAATCCGTATGATGTATTTTGTGTAGGTTCCATAATAGTTTCCATTTATGAGAAATAACGTGTTGGAAATAAATAGCCAGATCAAGAGCCAACAAAGTAATAATAATTTGCCAGCCACTCGGCAAACTGAATTGATGTAATAATCCCCATGACTGATTCGCTGCATTAACTGCACTTTGATAGGCAATTCCCCCCACTAATAAACGCATTAAAAGCATGTTGAAGGCTGCCAAGCCGATATTAATTGGCCATCGTAAAAGTCTAGGCGTAGTTTGTTGCCTTCTGGGACTAAAATATTCCCAGCAAATCATGATTACAAATACACCTATTGCAATTGATAATCTAATTACGTTTTCCAAAATCGTCCTTTTAAATAAAGAATTGAAAGAGTTTCTGTGTTTTCACCAAAAAAGTACCTTATCCGTAAACTCCACATCAACAGAATGGTTTTAACCAAACCATTTTTTTCCCAACGCCGCCCAGAACTTATTACCTTTTCATTTAAGCAAAGGGGGGGGCTTATTTTTTTCAATTTTGTACAAAGGCTTATATCTTCCATTAGGAAAATATCATCATATCCTTTGACTTCATCGAACAGTTTTTTACTAACAAAAATCACTTGATCACCCGTTGCAATTCCAGTAATCCGAGAACGCCAATTCATTAATGCAGAGATAACTTTTAATGCTTTAATTTTACCACTGAGCTGTATATCAAATCTACCCCAACAATTCCCTATCAACGGAGTTTGGTCAATTAATGTTAAAGCATTATTTGGGAGCATAGTGTCAGCATGAAGGAAGAGAAGTATATCACCAGCCGCTTGTTTTGCTCCAGCATTCATTTGTTTCGCTCGTCCTTTTGTTGAAGCGATAATTTTATCAGCCAAAGGCTTTGAAATAGCAAGAGTATCATCGATACTACCGCCATCAACGACAATAACTTCGACTTTATTATTAAATCTCTTTATTGACTGCAAACAAGACTTGATATTATTCTCTTCGTTAAAAACAGGAATAATAATTGAAAAACTCATACCTATAATTAATTTAACGGGCTATGCACTTAACGTAAGTAGCTGTCAGGTTTCACTACGTTGTACCATGATTTTTTAAAAGGTCAGCCCGAAACATACTGGGTGATTTTCTAAAAATTTCAGGGTCTATTCTATACCAGCATTCGAGAGCATCAAAGGGCGTTCTAACCTTTAATTCTCTTTTTAAACTACCATGCCTTCGGTTAAGATTGTAATAGACTAAAAACTTATCTAAATTGGCTTTTAATTCTGTCTCATTTTTGTACGTTAGAACTTTGACCGTGGAATCCTTGATTGTTCCGTTAACTCGTTCAACCATTCCGTTGGTTTTTGGCGTGAATGGGGCGGTTAACCGATGGTCAATGTTGCCCTCGATACAAGCCATGTCAAAGGTATGATTTCCACTCGCTTTATTCTTTTTACAGGTAAATTTATCTGTAAATTCAGCTCCATTATCGGCAAATAAGTGACATCAATATGCAAATACCCCAGCTCATATTCTTTAAACTTCTTAGCCTGTTCTTTCTTTTCTTCTGGTACTCTGTT
>CAZZIX010000258.1:0-3919 GCA_964654345.1 uncultured Methylomarinum sp. | reverse complement strand
GCTTACCTTAATCTATCGTTTCTATCCATTGACAACGTTCTTTTACAAGATCATTAGTGCTGTCATTGCCTATTCCTTTTGCAATTAAACCTACTACTCTATCATCAGTATCATAGCCAATATGTGCATCCATTGGGTTTGCTACCTTCCCTAGACCAAAAATATCATAGACAAAAGCAACGTTGATATTCACATTGGTAACTTCTATACATAATCTTGAATCAAGGTATTTTTCAACAAAACCAGGGGGAATAGCGTAGCTTAAAATATCGTTAGGATCACTAAACGCAATAATTGGCGTTTTTGTAAGCATCCGCTTGGAATATTTTTCGCCTTTAGAATTACAATAGGCTTGTTTCTGATTACTTTCAGTGGGTAACTTTCGGCCTAATTGCAACATAGGGAGTTGATTAGACATCATATAAATGGGGATAGTTTTCTTTTTCAGCTCTGACTTAACTGTCTTTTGATACATGTCGTTATCATCATTCATGCTTTGTCCCAGGGCTGAGGTAATACGCTCTACTCCATCAATGGTTATTCTGCTGCCTAAACTATGTGAAATAAAGGCATATTCATCGTTTATAATGGCTGAAATATCGGGTAACACACAAGATTTTCCTTCTCCCTCTGGTAGTTCGTCCCAATTTCCATAGGTCATCCAGCAAAAAGATTGAGTAAACGCTAATAGTATATCTTCTCGACTCTCGCCTAAATAAATGATCGGATCTGGGCCTGTATCATTTGAAAAACGTTTCATTAAATCATTTAATTCAGTCCGTCTAAATGAGTATTGTCCTGAGTTATCGTACGCTAAGACTTCTTTCTCTTTTGCCGTTATTTCTGACCAGGTTAATTCATAAAATATTAACTCTTGAGATCTATCTTTACTCAAAAAACGATTAATTCTTAAAGTACCTAGAGGAATATCAGGTAATTCTGGGTCAGATAATTTAATATCTTTATGTGCCCTTGAGGTAACCGTTAAATCAAGTTCTTTAGCTAATTTTTCAAAAAATTCTGTTGAATATCCAGGTTTATGATCCCCTACCCCATGTACCATAAGAACTTTCATTTTACCTTTACTATTACTTAGGTAAGGTTTTATACCAGAAAATTCTGCCCCCCAAATTTCACACATTCTAGTGTCTTCAGCTTCTTGTTTTTCAAGGAAAGCCTCTGTTACTCCTTTACCTAAACTAGAACAGCCTGAAAGTATCAGGCCTGTCATACCTAAAATTATTATATTTTTTAAATTTATCATTATTATTTTAAAAATTCTTTAAACACCGGATTGTATTTACTTTTTTATAAAAACAGACTATCTTCTACAGTTAACTGGACACCTATTATAATTTAGTTATTAAAACATTAAAAATGATTCCAAATAAATTTAAATCAATTGCTTTTTTAACCCTTTGTGCACTCTGTCCTCAAGTAAGTGCACAAGACTTGGTCGAAACTTTTCAACTTGCTTTTAAAAATGATCCAAATCTAAAAAAATCTCACTATTCTCAACTATCAGTTGCTGAAACAAGATCTCAAAGTATTGGACAAATGTTACCTACTCTTTCCGCTTCAGCAACCAGTAGCCGTAATCGTCTCAATAATAAAAAATCAACCTTTCAAGGCAGTGGTGTCCAAAAATATTGGGATCATGGATTTTCTATTAATCTGGTTCAACCTATTTTTCATTGGGATCATTGGGTACAACTCAGTCAATCTGATAATCTTATAGCTCAAGCTGACGCTGAATATGAGGCAGAGCACCAAAACCTAATGGTTTTAACAGCTGAAGCTTACTTTAATGTTTTATCTTCACAAGATAATCTTGAATTCACACTATCAGAACAAAATGCGATTGAACGTCAACTTGAACAGGCAAAACAACGTTTTGATGTTGGCTTAATTGCTATTACCGATGTTTATGAGGCGCAAGCAGGATTTGATGAAGCAAGAGCGAATCAGATTGAAGCCGAAAATGAGCTGGATGATAGTAAAGAGGCGTTAAGAGAAATTATTGGAGAAAATGAAGTAGATTTAGTTAGTTTAGCAAAACCAATAGATTTTGCGTATCCAGTACCTAATGATATTACAAGGTGGGCAAAAAATGCTGAAACAAATAATCTACAAATTATTGCTGCATTAAATCAGGTTGAGGTTAAAAGAAAAGATATTTCAATTCAGAAATCTGGACACTTACCAACGCTTGATATTGTTGCAGGATATAATCTACAAGATGTAAACAGCTCTTTTGGCTTACGTGGCGATACTGAAAATGTGGGTTTACAGTTAAATGTACCTATTTTTCAAGGAGGTATTGTTTACTCTCGTGCCAAACAAGCTCAGTTTGATTTTCAAGCAGCTAAAGAAGAATTCTCAAGCACAAAAAGACAAGTCAAACGTCAAGTTAGAAATTCTTTTCGTGATGTAGTTTCTAGCTTAAGTAGAGTAAACGCTTTAAAAGCAACTGTTACATCAGCTGATAGTGCATTAAAAGCGACTGAAGCAGGCTTTGAGGTTGGCACTCGAACAATGGTTGATGTATTATCAGAACAAAGAAATTTGTACAGAACTAAAAGAGATTATTCCAGAAGTCGTTATGATTATCTAATTAATGGGATCAAATTAAAACAGGCGGCAAGTAGTTTAACTGCGCAAGATTTAGAGCTTGTGAATCAGTATTTAGGTAGCTAACCAAATTCCCACGTAGGTTAGGCTAACAGCTTTATCGTTAACCTAACTTAGTTAGTATATTGCCAAAAAGACCCGCAGCTTAATTCTATCCATCACTTTTAATCACACACCCAGTTATAACCGCGAAAAATATAATTAAATCATGGGTATAGACTATTTGATTATAGGGCAAGGATTAGCTGGAAGTCTTCTTGCATGGGAGCTTGTACAGCGCGATCAAAAAGTTATTATTATAGATAATGATAAAGAAAATGCCTCTTTGATCGCAGCAGGTTTAATAAACCCCGTTACTGGAATGCGTTTTGTAAAGTCTACTGGGGTCGATTATTTACTTCCAACTGCATTAAATTACTATCAGCAATTAGCGAGTTTTTTTCAACACTCTTTCTATGTTGAAAGCCCCATGCTACGAATTTTTCGTAATAATAAAGAATTAATTACCTGTCAAAAAAGACTTCTTCAATCTGGCTACAAATCTTATTTAGATAGAATTATATCTTCACACTCTACTATTAATGTTCCCCTTGGACTATTAAAACAAAAACAAACGGGTTATTTATTAACTAAGCCTTTACTCTATGCTTTAAAAGCCTATTTTGTCTCTTTAGATTCTTATATAAAGACTGACTTTCAATATGAAGATATTAAGTTAGCCCCTGATTTGCAATGGCAGCAATTTAAACCAAAACGAATTATTTTTTGTGAAGGCTATCTTGGGATTAATAACCCATGGTTTTCCTGGTTACCTTTTCAACCGGTAAAAGGTGAAATTATTACCGCTAATTCATCAAATAAAATTATTGATAAACTTCTTAATTATGGGCAATGGTATATTCCACTAGATTCTTATCAATTCCGAATAGGAGCAACTTTTGACTGGGATAATTTAGATACTAACATTACATTATCAGCTAAAGAATCACTCCTTAAATCACTGAATCAAGTCTATCCTGATTTAAAACCAGAAAAGATTATTCGTCAGCAAGCAGGGATCAGACCTACAACATTAGACAAACAACCGTTTATTGGCTCTCACCCTCATCATTCTGAATTAGTTTTTTTTAACGGTTTTGGTGCAAAAGGCAGCTTACAAATACCTTGGTATTGTCAATGTTTAGCGGATCATTTGCTTTATAGAAAGCCAGTCCCTTCAAGTAGTAACATCCTTAGGTATTATGAATAAACGAATTTCTTTGACGACACAGGCGCATCAATTTATTCA
>CAZZIX010000257.1:0-3952 GCA_964654345.1 uncultured Methylomarinum sp. | reverse complement strand
TATCAAAATGATTTTAACTGTTTTATGAAAGAGGCAGAAAAAAGTCAGATTGATCATATGCTTTGTATAGCAATTGATTTAGAGTCCTACCCAGCAATGGTTAATCTGGTTAAAGATTATGACTCTATTTCACTCTCCGTGGGTGTCCATCCGAATGTTAATGACGGTAAAGATCCAAGTATTGATGAATTAATTGAGCTGGGTGAAAATGAAAAAGTAATTGCTATTGGTGAGACTGGGTTAGATTATTTTCGCAGTGAAGGTGACTTGGAATGGCAGCATCAGCGATTTAGAAACCATATTCAAGCAGCAAAAGTCCTAAAAAAACCATTAATCATACATACGCGAGAAGCAGGACAAGATTCCTTAGATGTATTGGAAAAAGAAGGGGCAGAGGAGGTAGGTGGGATAATACATTGCTTTACTGAAGATTGGGCCTATGCAAAAAGAGCCTTGGATATAGGATTTTATATTTCTTTTTCTGGAATTGTAACGTTTAAGAATGCACAAGCGATTAAGGAAGTTGCAAAAAAAGTTCCTGCTGATCGGTTTTTGATTGAAACAGACTCCCCTTATTTAGCACCTGTTCCTCACAGAGGTAAACCAAATTATCCAACTTATGTTCGCTATGTCGCTGAACATGTTGCAGAATTACGTGACACTACAATAGAAGAAGTTGCAAAACTTTCGACGGATAATTTTAATACTTTATTCAAAATAAAGGCATAGATAGAGCTAGTTTTTTTTGTTCAAAAAAATAGTGAAGTGATTATAAATTTTCAACCATGTTTGAATGAAGAATAAAATTCAGATCAAGTATATTCATTTTTATGGCTAAATGGACTAACTTAATATCACTAGATACATTCAGTTTTCGTTTGATTAAATAATGACAATTAGAAACTGTTTTTGGACTTATGTTAAGAGTCTGGGCAATTTCATGATTTGATCTACCGTTGACCAACATTTGTAAAATTTCAAATTCACGAACGGTTAATTCGCCTAATATTCTGTTATCTCCAGCCAGTTTTTCTAATGCAAGGGTTTGTGCAATATCAGCACTAATAAAAAAATGTCCCAAAGAAACTTCATTGATTGCACGAATTAAAACATCAGCTTGACTGTTTTTGGTAACATAAGCTAAAGCACCGGCTTTACTTGCTTGTAATGCAAATGCTGGATTTTGATGCATGGTAAAGACAAGTATTTTAGTTTTACTGCGGTGTTTGCTTATTCTGGAAATTGTTTCAAGACCACTATGGCCTGGTAACGAAAGATCCATAATGATGACATCAGGCAGATGATCTTTAAATAGAATATAAGCTTCCTCTCCATTGCTTGCTTCTGCAATAACGCTCATATTTTTTTGTTTTTGCAATAATGAGCGATAGCCTTCACGAACAATAGCATGATCATCTACTAGCATGATATTGATGATTTTAGAGGAAATCACTTTTGTAAGTTAATTGTGAATGGAATCCATAGCTGGGTATTTAAGCCGCTTGGTTTATTATTGCTAAGTGTTATCTGTCCACCTAAAGCTGCGATACGTTCTCGTATTCCCAGCAAACCTATTCCATTAGAATCTTGGAATGTCGTCTTGTTAGCAAGTCCATCATCTGTGATTGTGAGAGTAATAATATCATTAGAGTGATTAATAAAACTACTGCTTGATTGAAGCATTATTTCAAGTATTACCTTTGCATTTTTTGCTTTAGAATGTTTTACAATATTGCTGAGGCACTCTTGAGTAATGCGGAAAAGATGACTGGAAATTGAGTTAGGGATAAGATCAATATTGTTATCAAGCTCAATTGTAAAGTCAGTTTTTCCACTGCTTCGAGCATTCCAGTTTGAAACTAGACTGATTAAACTTGCCTTTAAGCCAAGTTCTTCAATATTTGAAGGATGTAATTGTTGGAGTATATTTTGTAAGTGATCCATCATCAAGTTATTAATATCTAATATATTTTGACAATCTTCAACTTGCTCCTGGTTTTTTTCTTTTGCTGTTTGTAATAGAGAAAAAGCTATTGCTTGTTGTCCAGTCAGACATTGGCCAAATTCATCATGAAGTTCTCTGGTTAAAAAACGGCGCTCTTCCTCCTGTACATTCATTAATTTAAGCATTAATTTATTTTTCTCGCCCAGCGTTTTTTCAAGACTTGTTGATAGCTGATTAATAGCCTTGGCTGTCTGTTGCCATTCCATTATCTTAAAGCTAGGCAATCGAGTAGAAAGTTCACCTTTTGCTATATTATCCAAACCGGAAATAATGACATCAACTGGTTTTAGTGCACGTCCCAGAAAAAAATATAACATAATGCATAGAGAAGAAAGTGTCACTGTAAAAAGGCTTATCAATTTTTTTACATCATACCAGGCACGGTTGATTTCTATTTCTGCATCCGGAGTCAAAGTTAAGGTTGCACGATTTTGTTTGTTGTAAATAATTTCTCTGACTAATTCATCCTCTGGGTGAAAAGCCCATTTGTATATCTTTTCAAACCAATCAGGCCATTTTTTTAATGAGTTAAGCCCTCCGTAACATAAGCTCCGAACAACATTTCCTTCTATCGCTGTATATTTTATACACAAGCCTGAATTATCTTTGTTTGTTGAATCTAGTTTTAGATCAGGAAAACCTTGATAAGTCTTATATCCATTAGCTATCTGAAATAATTGGAGTTCTAAATGTTTATCAATGGTTTCCGCTTTGTTGGCAAGATTATCTCGTGATTCAAGATTAGATTGATTAAGAAAATAAGCAGTAGTTGATATTAAACAGAGTAAAGCTATCACAAAGATAAGCCCCATTAAATAAAGCCGTAACCCAATAGATTCCCAATTATGCATATAAAATCCTGTTATTACATTCCTTACAGTCCATTTTAAGGGAGTGAGAGACGTAGTTAAAGAGGCGATGTGAACAACGGGCAAATTTCCCGTATTTGTCGGTCAAATATCAGATTTCAAAATAAACCTGTTTCGTTAGTATAGACAGCAGATGTAAAAAATCATTTTAAACATAAATGAGGAAATTATTATGAGAAACGTAAAGTTTGATGAGAATAATATAAAGTGGAATAAATTGGGTGATTTTGAGCACATACAGTATTCCGTTCTTAATATTGATGAGACAAACACTATTATTGATGTGATTTTTAAATTTGACCCACATCAACAAATTGTTCTCCATCGACATAAGGCACACAATAATACTTTTGTTGTACAAGGGGAACATCATATTTTTGAGCTAAAGGGTGATTTAAAAGAGAGTAGAGCTGTTGGAAGTTATACATCAAGTCCAGCAAGCGATGAACCACATACTGAATGTGGAGGGGATGAAGGAGCTGTGGTTTTATTTAGTATTCGTGGAAGTGATGGTGTTTTATATGAAGTTTTGGATGATAATTTAAATATTATTGCAACCCTGACATTTCAAGATTTTATTGATCTTTATAAACAACAGTGACGTTTAAAAATGATGATGAAAAAATTTTGTTTAAATTTAGCATTGTTGCTAATAGGAATAACTTTCAATGCTTCCGCAGCTGATGTGACTAAAATTGCTATTCTTGATTTTGAATTAAATGATATTACATCATTGCCGAATGTCCCAGAGGAAATTATTCGTACAGCATCGTTTAAGCCTTTACTAGAAAGTGAATTCCAAAAAACTGGAAAGTACGAAATTATTCAAATAGACAGACAGGATTATAGGACTGAAAATGCTGGTTTGGGCTATCTTTATAAATTCCATGATATAGCAGGCTCTCTTGCTGAAAAATTTGGTGCAGACTGGGTGATTATTGGGCAGCATAGTAAACCGAGTTTTTTATATTCATATATTATGGCTAATGTAGTTAATGTAAAAACAAAAAAGCTTGTCGCTCATTTTGATATTGAATTAAAAGGAAACCATAAAAAAGTAACGGAACGCGGAATTAGA
>CAZZIX010000256.1:0-3961 GCA_964654345.1 uncultured Methylomarinum sp. | reverse complement strand
CAGTTTCATATTTTCTAAATTTACCCTGTGTTTAATGTTGCCATGAAGCACTATCTTCTACAGGCTCAAGGTGTGTGTCTATATCAATTCTATCAAACTGTTTACTAAGCTCTCTTTCAATTAACTCCAGTAAATCGTGACCTTTCTGTACTGTCCAATAGCCTGGCACTAGAATATGCACTGATAAAAATCGTTGAGAACCTGAATAACGCGTTCTCAATTCATGATACTGAATACCTTGTTGCAAAACAAAATCATCCAGTACCTTTTTTATAGTTTCAAGTTCTTCTTGGTTTAATGAAACATCCATTAAACCAGCGAAAGCACGCCGAATTAAACCAATCCCTGCCCAAAGAATATTAACCGAAACAATCATAGCAATAATTGGATCCAGAATTTCCCAGTCTTTATATCCAAGCCATTGCAAAACTGCGAGTGTACCAATTCCAGCAATAATACCTACTGTTGTCCATACATCTGTTAATAAGTGCCGACCATCTGCTTCTAGTGTAATAGATCGATATTTTTTACCTGCAGTTATTAAAACCCTGGCGACAATTAAATTAATAAGTGTCGCAACAAAGGAAATAATTAAACCTAAATCCAATTGTTGAATAAGCTGAGGATTATTTAATCTTTCCCAGGCAGAATAAGCAATACTCACTGCCGCCAATAAAATCATAATACCTTCAGCGCCACTGGAAAAATATTCAATTTTGTCATGACCATAGGGGTGGTCATCATCCGCTGGTTTGGCTGCTAACGTCAAAGCCGATAAAGCAATAATGGCTGCTACTAGGTTAATTAAAGACTCTAAGGCATCTGACAGTAGACCTACCGAGTTTGTGAGCCAATAGGCATAACTTTTCAATACGATAGTTGAAATAGCCGCCGCAATTGATAACCATGCATAACGTGTTAATAAATAACGAGAATCATTCATTGCTTTCCTTGGTAATTTATTTTGTACAGGACTTTCTAATCATCTGTTTACAAAGTCACTTTAACTAACAAGCCTCCTAATTGACTTGAATGATCTAATTTAAGTTGCCCACCATATTGTTCAACCATATATTGCACAATAGATAAACCCAAACCATGCCCCTCATTCATTTCATCTAAGCGTATACCTCGTTTGATTAACTTAACCCTGTTTTCTTTTGAAACCCCCGGCCCATCATCTTCAATCATTATTTGCACAGATTCATTATTATCAATTGAAATAGTAATCTTTGATTTTGCCCATTTACAGGCATTGTCGAGCAGGTTGCCAAGAAGCTCCATCATATCTTCTCTATCAATGGCAATAACCTCTTTGCCAGTCTGTGTGTACTGGATTGATATTCCTTTTTCTCGATACATACTTTGTAAAACTTTAATTAATTCGGGGACTTCTTCACGGGCATTAAATTTTGAAATAACAACACCCTCTCCAGAAAATCTGGCTTGTTTTAATACCCGCTGTATAACGCCTTGCATATTGTTCGTTTGCTTTTGCAAAGAATCGCAAATCTCGGGCTGGGCTTTTAATGTATGACTATTCGTTAATTGTTGTATAACAGTCAGCGGTATCTTTAGAGCATGTGCTAAATCACCCAAGGCATTTCTGGAGCGTTCCAAACGATTTTCCATCACCCTCAACAAATGATTGATTTCACCGACTAAATCAAAAACCTCATCAGGCACTTGCAGATCTATTTGTTGTAATTCGCCCTGTCTAAGTTGTTTTATTTGCTGTTGTATATGTTTAAGGGGTCGAAAACTTAAACGTAAAATTAAAACCTGACAAGCTAACAGAAAAACCAATAAGCCACCTACGGTATAACTATATTTGTATTGAAAATTTTGTTGCCCTATCAAGGTTGGAGTAATGTCTTCCGCAACAGCAATAGTATAAGTCATGCCTTGTTTATTAAATCCAGACGCTATGATTAGTAAAGGTTGTTTTTCCGGGCCAATAAGAGAAAATATTTTTTGTTCACCAGCCATTAAATCTGGAATTAAAAGTTCTTGATCCCAAAGGGAACGAGACCTAATAAGCTTATTTTTTGCTTTAATTAGATAATACTGTCCTGAAAAAGGCCTTAGATAAACAGGTTCAATTTGTTTTAAGTTTAAACTGAGTTTATTTTTATCATCCACACTCAGCGCGTTAAGAATACTTTCTGCATCATGCTTTAAATGTTGCACTACATATTGTTCAGATAAAGCACGAATTGAATCATTTGTTGACTGCCATAAATAACTAAATGCCAATACCAGACTAATAAACAAACCGATACTTAGCTTGACCTGTATCGAACTCATGCTGGTTTACCTTTAAAAATATAACCTTGCCCTCGCCGAGTTTCAATAATTGAATCACCTAATTTACGACGTAAATGCCTGATATATACTTCAATCACGTTACTATTTTTATCAGAGTCAGCATCATAAATATGTTCTGTCAGTGTCGATTTGCTGATGATTTTCTCAGGGTGAAGTAATAAATAGCGAAGCAATTTAAATTCGACCCCCGTTAATTCAATGATTACACCTTCAGTGGTGGTCACTCTTTGCTTTTCTTCATCCAAAGAAAACCCTGCAACCTGCAACAAGCCTGCTGAGTGCTGATTAACGCGATGTAATAATGCTTTGATTCGCATCAATAACTCTTCAGTATGAAAAGGTTTTGCCAGATAATCATCAGCCCCTGCTTTAAAACCATCAACCTTTTCATACCAGGCATCTCTAGCAGTTAAAATTAAAACAGGTAATGTATTACCTTTTTCTCGCCAATTTTTCAATACATCTAAACCACTACGCAGAGGGAGACCAAGATCGAGTATTGCACAATCATAAATCGCTTCAAACCCTAAGAATTCAGCTTCAACACCATCGTTTGCTATATCTACAGCAAAACCAGCATTTTCTAAATCCTTTTTTAATAATAGAACTAAATCTTTATCATCCTCAATAAGTAGTAGTCGCATACTTAATCGTCCTGTTTTCGCTCAATAATCTTACCCGTCTTAGCATTAACTTTTAATTTCCAAACCAGACCTTTATTATCAATAAACTCAATTTCATATAAAGGCCGGTCATCATCTATTTCTAACTCAACTTCCAAAATATGTCCTGAGGTATATTTTGCAATTTTAGTAAGAATTTTTTCCAGTGGTAATATTTCACCTGCATCCAAAAGTTGTTTAGCCTGATTGTAATCTGTATCGGCTAACGCTATTTGACTGAAAGCAACGAATATAACCATCAGACTCATAATATATTCAACTGTTTTTTTCATTTTTATTCCTCTGTATCTAAAACATTATTTTTATCATTCTTGCGCTTATATCCATTCCACATGGCTTTACTTAAGTTTTCCTGATGCACAACACTTTCGAAAACAACACCAACAATGTGAATAAAGACTAACACTAATGTTAAGTTTGCAAAGAATTCATGTACCTCCTCCCATAAGTCTTCATTTTCCATGCTGATAAAAGCTAAAGGCCCCGCACTTTGGTCAGCGCCATAAACTGCGTAACCCGTTAATGTCGTTATTACAAGACTGATAAGTAATAATAAAATCATCATTGCACCTGCTGGATTATGCCCTATATATCGCTTAGCTTTGCCTGCAAGTGTATCGTTAAAATATGTAATCGCTGTACTGGGAGAGCATAAAAAATGACTAAACTGAGCATATTTTCCACCAATAAACCCCCATATAAGCCGAAAGATAAGTAGCCCCGTAATAAAGTACCCAGCCCATACGTGTTGCGTTAAAAAATCATCTTCGGTGATATAGGCAATAGTAAAAGCAAGCACCAATAACCAGTGAAATATACGTAAAGGTAGATCCCAAACTTTTATTGTATTCTCAGAATTCATTTTTTTGTCCTGTATTTTAAGGTATGTAGTCAATGTACCAGCAGAACCTGAAACGAAACTGAAAATGTATTTTTAAACAATAAGACTA
>CAZZIX010000255.1:0-3981 GCA_964654345.1 uncultured Methylomarinum sp. | reverse complement strand
CTAGCTATCCATTGCCTGACGCATGGACTTAATTAAGTCAATAATATCTGTTTTTGCTTTTTCTGGATTACCCAGATTTTCTTCAATTTTACTAATAAATGCGCTGCCTACAACAACACCATCAGCAAGTTCAGCTATGATCTTTGCCGTTTTGGCATTCTTGATACCAAACCCAACACCAATTGGTAATTGAGTGTTTTTCCTTATGTCAGCTACTTTTTGTTCAACATTTTTTGTATCTAAATGACCTGCACCTGTAATGCCTTTCACAGAAACGTAATAAAGGTATCCGCTTCCAACAGCATTTATTTTCTTAATTCTTTCGGCCGAACTGTTCGGTGCTGACAAAAAAATTGGGTCAATACTTCTAGCTTTTAATAATGCCACACATTGTTCAGCTTCTTCAGGTGGCAAATCTACAGTTATTACCCCATCAATCTCAGCTTGTTGAGCAGCATCTGCAAATTCTTCATAACCCATTATTTCTATTGGATTTAAATACCCCATTAAAACTACTGGTGTTTGTTTATCTTTTTGCCTAAATTCAGAAGCCATAACCAAGACTTTTCTTAACCCAATATGATGTGCCAAAGCACGCTCACTGGCTCTTTGTATAATGGGGCCATCAGCCATTGGATCAGAAAATGGAACACCAAGTTCAATCACATCAGCACCAGCATCTACCATTGCATGCATCATCGGCACTGTAAACTCAGGATTAGGATCACCTGCAGTAATAAAGGGAATGAGTGCTTTACGTCCAGCTACTGCTAATGCATCAAATTGAGTTTTTAAACGACTCATAGCTCAATCCCCTCGACTTGAGCGATAGTTTGCATATCTTTATCACCCCTTCCAGATAAATTTACTATGATTATTTCATCCCTTTCCATTGTTGGTGCTAATTTCGTGGTATAAGCCATCGCATGGCTAGACTCAAGTGCAGGAATAATACCTTCCAATCTTGTCAAAGCATGAAAACCTTTTAACGCTTCTGCATCTGTTATATTGACATACTCAGCTCTACCTATATCTTTCAACCAGGCATGTTCTGGCCCTACACCAGGATAATCAAGACCTGCTGAAATAGAATGTGTTTCTATAATCTCGCCATCATCATCTGCCATCAAATAAGTTCTGTTCCCATGTAAAACACCAGTTCTACCTGCACATAGTGGCGCAGAATGCCGACCTGTCTCAACACCATCTCCAGCAGCTTCTACACCATACATTTTAACCGAAGCATCATTGATAAAAGGATAAAATAAACCTATAGCATTTGAGCCGCCACCAACACAGGCAACTAAAGCATCAGGCAATTTGCCAGTCATTTCTTGACATTGTTGTTTAGCCTCACGGCCAATAATTGTTTGAAAGTCTCTAACCATTGCTGGGTACGGGTGCGGCCCAGCTACAGTACCAATAATATAAAAAGTATCATCAATATTAGTCACCCAGTCTCTCAAGGCTTCATTTAATGCATCTTTTAAGGTACGAGAACCAGATTCAACAGGCACAACAGTTGCACCAAGTAGTTTCATTCTATATACATTTTGAGCCTGCCTTTCAACATCGACAGCCCCCATATAGACAACACACTCCAAACCAAGTCTTGCAGCAACTGTTGCGGTTGCCACACCATGCTGACCCGCACCTGTTTCAGCAATAATTCGTGTTTTCCCCATACGCTTGGCTAATAAAGCCTGTCCAACCGTATTATTCACTTTATGCGCACCAGTATGGTTTAAATCTTCCCGTTTTAAATAAATTTGTGCACCACCCAGCTCTTTACTCCATCGCTCTGCATAATATAAAGGAGAGGGTCGTCCAACATAATGCTTTAAATCAGCATCAAGTTCAGCAATAAAATCTGGATCCTTCATATAATGCTGATAGGCTTCATTCAATTCTGTAACAGCAGGCATTAATGTTTCTGCTACAAAAATCCCTCCATAAGGTCCAAAATGCCCTTTTTTATCTGGCATCTCATACATATCAGTCATATTTCTCTGTCGCCTTCATTAATCGCTTGAATAAATGCAGCCATTTTAGCTACATTCTTAACCCCTTTTGTTTTTTCAACCCCACTACTGACGTCTAGTGCATAGGGTCTGACAGATTGAATGGCTTGTTTTACATTGTCCACATGCAGACCACCTGCCAATACAATTGATTTAGAACAATCCTTTGGAATTAAATCCCAATCAAATTGACTACCACTTCCGCCTTTTATTCCTGGATGATAGGCATCTAATAATAATGAAGAAGCATCATAATATTGATCCGTCATTTCTAATATATCTAGATCAGGTAACATCCTGACGGCCTTTATATAAGGTTTATTATAGAGCCTACAATCTACAGGCATTTCATCACCATGGAATTGAATACAATCAATTGAAACTTTTTTAATGACCTCCTTTATTTGTGACTCTTTTTCGTCTACAAATAAAGCAACAACAGTCACAAAAGCAGGCAAGGCTTTCACAATTTTTTGTGCCTGCTCAATATTGACATGTCGTGGGCTGGGAGGATAAAAAACCAAGCCTATTGCATCAACACCAAGTTTAGCAGCAATGACAGCTTCATCAACCTGTGTAAAACCACATATTTTAACGCGAGTACGCATTAAATGCCTCTTAAAATTTAAGTATATTTCACTCAATCACAAATGTGGAATTTCTATTGAGTTGATTTTTGTCGAAAGTAAGAAAACGAATAGCAGGCTACGCAACTGTTTCAGCAACACAGTCTATCGGCAAAAATCGACCGATAGAAATCTGCACCTGTGACCGTGTAAAACATATATTAGGATACCATAAAACAAACATGAAATTGATAGTAAACTTACTTATCTTTCACTAGCTTTCAACCGTATTACTTCCCTTTGATGCTCTTTATCTTGATACTTCAACACCCTACGTTTTGCCGAAATTTCAACCGCAGACGAGCCAATATGCTCTTCACCTCTTTCTTTAGCCAATTGCACCTGTTTCTCTCTCTCTGCAAACCGCTGGCGCTGCCGCTCACTCACTTTATTATAGCAATGAGGACAACTGACCCCTTGCTCATAATGCTCACTCTTTTTTTCTTCTTCTGTAATTGGATAACGACATGCATAGCATTGATCATACTGTCCTTTTTCCAGGTTATGATTAACTGCAACCCGGTTATCAAAAACAAAACATTCACCCTGCCATAAAGATTGGTCAGCCGGGATTTCTTCTAAATATTTCAACACACCACCTTGTAAATGATAAACATTATCAAAGCCCTGCTCTTTTAGATAAGCAGTTGATTTTTCACAACGAATACCACCAGTACAATACATTGCAACTTTTTTATGCTTGCTTGGATCAAGATGCTCTTTAACATATTGGGGAAATTCACGAAATGTCTCAGTTTCTGGATTTATAGCTCCTTTGAATCCACCAATTTTAACTTCATAGTCATTACGCGTATCAATTAATATTACATCTGGATCAGAAATCAGTGCATTCCAATCCCGTGGCTTAACATAGCTACCCACAATTTTTTTTGGATCAATTCCATCAATACCCATAGTAACAATTTCTTTCTTTAACTTGACCTTACTACGATAAAAAGGCATTTTTTCTTCATAAGACTCTTTAGTTTCAAGCTCAGATAAACGCGAATCAGAACGCAACCAAGCCACTATTGCATCAATTCCTTGCCTATTTCCTGCAATCGTACCATTAACACCCTCTTTAGCTAATAACAATGTCCCTTTCACCTGCTGCTCTTCCATTAACTTCAAAAGCGGTTTTCTTAGTAGCTCAAAATCATCAAGTTTAGCGAACTTATATAATGCGGATACTACAATATTTGTCATATATCACCTGCCTGCTGACCAGAACGTAAATCTGGTGCAAAAATTAAAAACTGGGCTATTTTACCTTAATCTTTACTTGATTTTTAGCTTTGATTTTTTTATTTACTCAAGATGAATAATCAAGTAAT
>CAZZIX010000254.1:0-4022 GCA_964654345.1 uncultured Methylomarinum sp. | reverse complement strand
CTACGTAAATCTGCAACTGCAATTAGATAGTTAAAATCTTTTAGGTTCATATATTCTCAGGGTAAGATCTATCGAAACGATGAAATGAAATATTAGTCATATTTGATGTATTTAAAACGCGGATCATCCGGTGTTCCAACTAAAGAACTATCTTCTTTAGCGGGTTGCCACATGACGACTTCTTCAATTTTATGAGCAAGTTCAAAATCCTTATCTGTAATCCCCTTTGCAGCATGATTCATTAATTTCACAATAACAAATCCATAAGACACTGCTAAATCTGGATGATGAAAAGCCACTTCTGATAAATGCCCCACAGTGTTTACAACCATTAATGACCCTTTCCAGCCACTGGTTTTATATTTACGACGAATCCAGCCTTTTTCTAGATACCAGTGAGGTAACTCATCTTTTAAACGATGCTCTATTTCCTGATCAGAATAAGTTTTCTCTTGGTTTTTCTCTCTCCAACTCATTTAGTCCACATTTCTCAAAGTAGTATTTGTTTATGACCGAGTATAAAAAAAATAATTCATTTCTTTTATCTATTAATTTAAAGACATTGATAAATTATGCCAATCAAAGAAAAAATACTAATTTTGAACGCTGGTTTAGATCCAGAATGTTTCAACAGTATTTAAGGGCGATTCAACGCACAACCCAAAATTAAACTAAAATTTTCAACGTTTTTGGTGGTTTTCTTAATTATACAAAGGTATAACGTATCTGTTGGGTTAATGATAGAGCCATCAACCTACGAATTGAACCTAGTCTTTATCATCTCAATAAACTTACAACTTGCTTTGGATCTAAACTTTTATTTTTAAATAATTTTTCAAATTCTTCTACTGGAATAGGCTTGGAAAATAAATAACCTTGACCAAAATCACAGCCTGCTTCAGTTAATAATCGGCACTGCTCTTCCGTTTCTATTCCTTCAGCAACAACTTTCAAGCCCAACTTAAGTGACATTACAATAATGGCTTCAGATAATGCCATATCACTAGACCCAGGTGCTAAATTATAAATAAATGAACGATCAATTTTCAAGGTATCAATATCAAACTTATTTAGATAAGACAAAGCAGAATAACCTGTGCCAAAGTCATC
The DNA here is from genome assembly GCA_964654345.1 of uncultured Methylomarinum sp. Classification (GTDB taxonomy): domain Bacteria; phylum Pseudomonadota; class Gammaproteobacteria; order Methylococcales; family Methylomonadaceae; genus QPIN01. The sequence goes on along the minus strand of CAZZIX010000254.1, from coordinate 2,912 downwards.
CAGAGAAACCTGTATGCCTTCGTCTCTGTATTGTAATAATTGATAAGTAATATTTGATGAACTATCCATTAACAAGCCTTCAGTAATTTCTATACCTATCGCATCACCTGTTAAGCCAATTTCTTTAAGATAATTTAACCAGTCGTCACGATTAGTTGCTGCCCTAAATTGAAGAGGGGATTTATTGATAGTAATCTGAAAACCTTTATTATACTTTTGTCTCCATCTCTTAACCTGTTGTGCTGCTTCTTTAAAGACCCAATTACCAATTTCTATAATCAACCCTGAATCTTCAGCTATAGAAATAAAATCCAAAGGACCTACCAATCCTTCATACGGGTGATTCCAGCGTATAAGCGCTTCTGCTTTCACTATTTCACCTGTTTTTAAATTTACAATAGGTTGATAATAAAGCTCGAACTGGTTTTCATCAATTGCCTGACGCAACAAGCTTAATATCTTCATCCGTGATTTAGCCTGCTCTTGCATAGACTGGGTAAAATAACTAAAACACCCCCGCCCTCTCTGTTTTGAAAGATACATTGCCTGGTCTGCATATTTAATCAGTCCCTCAGCAGAACCGGTATCGTTAGGATAAAGCGAAATACCTAAACTAGCGGAAACATAGATCTCTTCATCATTTATTTTAAAAGGCTTTGAGAGCTGATGGATGAGATCTAGAGCAACCCTGTCAATATTATGTGTTTCATTAAGGTTAGCTAAAATTATTATAAATTCATCACCACCTAAACGAGCCACCATATCTGATTTACGTAAGCATGACTTCAAACGAGAGGCAGCCTCACATAATAATTCATCTCCGACTTCATGACCGAAAGTATCATTAACTTCTTTAAAATGATCTAGATCCAGAAATACCACCGCTAACCGTTTTTCTGAACGATTCACTATTTTAATATCTAGCTTTAAATGATCTAGAAGCATATTTCGGTTAGGTAACCCTGTTAACTGATCATAGTTTGCCTGATCCCAAATAAGCCTTTCAGTTTCCTTTTGTTCTGTAATATCAGAAAATAAAGCAACACGTTGATCAACCTTATTTTGATCAGTAAAAATAGTATTTATGGTAGTTCTTATCGGAAACAAATCACCATTTTTATGTTTAATGTAAGTTTCGCCATTCCAATGCCCATTTTTCTTAATTGAGCCTTTCATTTCCTCATCTAAACTCTCATTTTCATTAGAGAATAAAAGATTAGGCGCCATTCCTTCCACTTCTACAAACTCATATCCTGTTGTTTTACTAAAAGCAGGGTTAATGGCAATAATTAAATTATTTTTATCTAAAACCATCATTGCTTCACTACTATTCTGGTAGACCGAGGTGGCTATTTTTTGTGCTTCTTCAATTTTTTTTCTTTCAGTTATGTCACTGGTGACGGAAAGAATAGAAATACTCTTCGTTGTAGGATCAACCAATGGGACTGCGTGTGCCCCCATCCATCGAACACCCCCATCAAACCCATTAACCTTATATTCCAAAGAATTAGACTCCCCTCTTAAAACACGGGTTAATAAATTCCTATAAGCTTCTTTATACTCATCAGCAATAAAACAATCAACAGGCCGACCCACAATATCTTTTACATTGTCAATGCCCAGCATTGTTAATCCAGCCTGGTTCATTTGCACAATAAACCCTTCTGCATCAACCACTTTGACACATTCAGGCTCAGTATCTAAAATGAGTTGAAGTTTAGCTTCACTCCTTTTTAAGGCTGATTCAGATTGTCGTAAGCGATAAACCCAATAAGCAAACATCAAAAATAAACTAAAAACCCCTAATGCATATTTAACAAGGGTTTTTATATCAATACCCTGAGTAACTTTGAGTGCCCGCCAGTGATTATAAATATCATTTCTTTCATCTTCACTAATTGAGGCTAAGCCTTTATTCATGATTGATGTTAACACTGGATTATCTTTAATTGTTGCAAAGCTGAACTGACTTTCATACGCCGTTGAACCAGAAAGGATCAAATTAAGAAACCCTTCTTTTTTCATCATATGGCTTGCGGCAGTAACATCACCCACATAAGCAAATGCTTGCCCCTCTGACACCATCGTTAATGCGTCTTTTATAGTATCGGTTTTTGTTACCTTAATTTTTGGATAGTCGTGAGCCAAAAGTTCCTGAATATAACTTCCTTTTTGAATAGCGATATGTCTATCCTCTAATTGACTTAATGTTCCTATATATCCATTTGACTGCTCACTAATAATGACTGCAGGGCTATTAAGATAGGGTTTACTAAAATTTAGATAGGTCTCTCGAGTTGGTGTTTTAACTACGCAAGCAAGCATATCTATTTCACCCTGCTTTGCAGCTTCTAAAACATCAGGCCACGTGTTTTTTTCCTTGCTAATTTCAAATTTCACACCCAACCGCTGTTCCAGTAACTTTATATAATCAGCAGAAATACCATCAAATTCGCCTTCTTCTGTTACCCATTGGTAAGGTCTAAAGTTTTGTGCCACTCCAAGTTTAATGATGGGATGTTGTTGTAGCCACGATAATTCTTGTTCACTTAAGTTCAGCTTATTCGTTTTAATAAACAAAAACTCTGCCAGTTCGTTCTCAGTCATTGTATCAACTGAATTTAAACGACTATAGACATCAGCTACATTACGTAAGCGAGTTTCTGTTATTTGACCAAGAGGAATGGTTTCAGGCAAAACCAGTTTGCGGATTTCTTCCGCCTCATGCCTTAATTGATCAATACTTAATTGACTTTGGTATTTACTTTTTATTAAATGTATTAATTCTTCCTGATGGTTAAAAGCATAACCCCATCCTTTCAAAGACGCTCTCAGAAAACGTTTTGCTCTACCAGGATGTTGAACAATTTCTTGATGACTGGTAAATAAAATATCACCATAAAAATCGACAC
>CAZZIX010000253.1:1541-4037 GCA_964654345.1 uncultured Methylomarinum sp. | reverse complement strand
AACATTAGAAGGCAATATTTTGATAACATAGGCAGCAAAAAAATAACAAGGACACTATGAATAAATACTTTGCTCTACCTAAAACTGGAATTGACGGTCTAAAAGAAAATTGGCTAAGTGATTTAAAAGCTGGTTTTTTTGTTTTTCTTATTGCTTTACCTTTATGTCTAGGGATTGCAATAGGCTCAGGATTTCCACCTACAGCAGGGATTATCACGGCTATTGTTGGTGGCTTACTGGTTTCCAGAATTAGTGGTTCTTATATTGTCATTAATGGCCCTGCAGGTGGTTTGATTGTCGTTATGCTGGCTGCTGTGGAATCACTTAGCGATGGTGGTGATATGCTTTCAGGCTATCGTTATACACTCGCAGCAATCATGGTTGCAGGTTTTTTTCAAGTGCTGATGGGGCGTTATAAAATGGGAGGGTTGAGTGCTTTTTTCCCCACTCCTGTTGTGCATGGAATGTTGGCAGCAATGGGAATTAGCATTATGGCGAAACAAATACACATCATGCTAGGTGCAACCCCCGAACCAGGAAATCTTTTTTCATATATAGGGCAAATTCCTAATAGCCTGATTAATTCAACAACTGAAATTGCAATTATCGGTCTACTTTCTCTTTCCGTTTTATTTATTTGGCCTCTTTTAAAAAATAGCTTATTACATAAAATTCCGGCACCTTTAGTTGTATTAATAATAGGAATAAGCTTGGCGCAATATTTTGGCATTCACTCTTCGCCATTTTTAGTAGAAATTCCATCAGAGATTACAGAGTATTTTTATTTACCCGACTTTTCAAAATTTCATACCGTTGAGTTTTGGATGGCAACGATGAGTATTTGTTTGGTTGCGAGTCTTGAAAGTTTATTGAGTGCCACGGCGGCAGAAAAAATAGATCCTTATAAAAGGCCTACTGATTTAGACCGTGATTTGTCAGCGGTTGGATTGGGAAATGTTATTTCAGGGCTAATAGGTGGTTTACCGATGATTGCTGAATTTATACGCAGTTCAGCAAACGTAGAGGGTGGAGCAAAAACAGGCTGGGCTAATTTCTTTCATGGTTTAATCTTACTTATTTTTGTAGTTTTATTCCCAGAATTTATTCGCACTATCCCTCATTCCGCTTTAGCCGCTTTATTAGTTTATGTTGGTTATCGGCGTGCAAAACCACAGGTCTTTTTAGATGTGTTGGCAATAGGAAAAGACCAGTTGTTTTTATTTGTAGTTACTATTTTAGCGGTATTAGCAACTAACTTATTGGTTGGTGTTTTTTTTGGTGTATTTATAAAGCTGTTACTCCATTTATCCCGAGGTGTCTGGCTAAATAATATGTTTAAAATTCATTTTAAAATTATAGAATCAGGGAATCGTGTCACTGTACAACTTGTTGGTTCTGCCTTATTCTCTAATTTCTTACCACTTAAAAAAGCAATAGAAGACATCGAGCAGGGAAAGAATATTACTTTTGATTTATCACAAGGCTATTTAATAGATCACTCAATCCTGATTTTTATTGAAGAGTTTAGTAACCATTACATCCGAAACGGTGGTTCTTGTCGAAAAGTAGGGCATGCATTAGAGACCTATTCTAACCATGATTTAGCCGTTCGATTAATGACCGCAGATGATAGGAAGCAATAAATTATTGGGGGGAGTGTTCTAAATAAACTAAAGTGGGATGGCAATGAATAAAGAACTGCTACTGTTAAGACATGGTAAATCAGATTGGAATACGAACACCGCTGACTTTGATCGGCCATTAAATCAGCGTGGAAATCGTAATGCACAACAAATTGGTGAGTGGTTAATCAAGCAAAAACTGGTGCCAGATTTAATTATTTGTTCACCAGCAGTACGCGCATTGACAACAACACAAATAGTCTGTGAAGCAATGGGGGTATCTGCACAAATTATTCAAACTGAAAAAAGCATTTATGAGGCTAGTTTGTCAGATTTACATCTGGTCTTACACGCTATTCCTGAATCTACACAACGGTTATTATTGGTCGGGCATAACCCTGGCTTTGAATCGTTAGTGAGTGATCTGGCTCCTAAGATTCAAATTCCAGATGATGGAAAATTGATGCCAACGGCAACGTTAGCTTATTTGCAACTTAACTCTCAGTGGACAGCTTTACAAGGTCGTTCTTTAATACAGCGAGCAAAAGATTTATCTAACTAGTCAGCTATGAAATATCACTTTTTCAATAATAGGTAATGCCTGTTTGATATGTTCAAAACTATGTGAACCACCTTCGTAACAAATTACATTGGCTCGGTCTTGATATTTTAAACGTGTATTTTCAGAATCAATCAACTCATCGCCCTTATCTAACAAAATAGTTCGGTCTATGCGCTGATGACTACTTTCAAGTTCTTTTTCAAACTCAGTGTATTGTTCACAATCACTTGATGCCCAATGATAAGGTTGGCCTGTTTCATAGTTTTCAGTTACTCCAATAAATTCAGGTAATAACTTGCTCGGTGTAATAGC
>CAZZIX010000253.1:0-1441 GCA_964654345.1 uncultured Methylomarinum sp. | reverse complement strand
TGATGCAGAATTGAATCCGTGAAGGTAAATAATGACTTTTTTCATCATGATTAAAAATTTTCAAATTGATTTTTATCACACTGTAACATTTAAGGGCTTTATATTAATATAAAGCCAGTTAATTTTTTGATCGTCTAACCTCTTAAATGACCATTTCCATAGACCACCCACTTGTAGGTTGTCAACTCATCAGGTCCAACTGGGCCACGGGCGTGAAGTTTATCGGTACTGATGCCGATTACTGATCCCAAACCATAATCGCCACCACCTGATAATCTTGTAGAAGCGTTGATCAATACAGATGCTGAATCTATTTGTTGCTCAAATTTTTGAGCTATGTTCAGGCTTTGTGTGACAATTCCATCAGTATGTCCAGAGCCAAAATGATTGATATGATCAATAGCTTGATCAATTCCATCGACAATCTTGATTGAAAGGATGGGAGCTAGGTATTCGGTATGCCAGTCCTCATCGGTTGCTAGCGAGATATTTTGTAATATCTTTTGGGTTTGTTTGCATCCAAGCAGTTCAATATTGTTTGAATCAAATGCTGTCTGCAATAAGGGTAGTATTTGTTCTGCACAGTTTTGATCGACTAATAATGTTTCCAGTGCGTTACAAACTTGAATACTTTGGCATTTTGAGTTAATTGCTAGATCAACGGCTTGTTCTGGGGACGCATCTTCAGCTATATATAGGTGACAGATACCATCGTAGTGTTTAATGACAGGAATTCGTGTGCCTTCTGCAATACGCTTAATCAGTCCTTTACCTCCGCGAGGAATCAATACATCCACGTATTCATCCATTTTGAGAAGCTCAGCAACTGCTTCATGACCTGGTGTACGGATTATTTGTATTGCATGTTGAGGAAGGCCTGCATCAGCAGCAGCCTTGGTCATTATGTCAGCCAATAGCGTGTTAGTTTGGATCGCTTCCGAACCGCCTCGTAAGATAATTGCATTGCCACTTTTGATACAAACCCCAACTGCATCAGTCGTTACATTAGGACGTGATTCATAAATAATGCCGATTACTCCTAGTGGGACTGATTTTTTGTAGACCTGAAGGCCTAAAGGGTTTGTATATCCTTTTAGGATCTTGTTTAAAGGATCCGGTTGTTGGGCTACTTTTCTCAAACGAGAAAGCATGTATTGAAATACTTTGTCGTCAATGGTTAAACGTTTGATCATCGCAGCCGACTGCCCATCTTGCTTGGCTTTTAATACATCCTTTGCATTAATATTCAGAACCTGTTGTTTAACAGATTCAAGCGAATCTGCCATTTTTGAAAGAGCAAAGTTCCGGATTGACTCAGGTAATGATGGTAACTGACGAGCAGCAAGAGAGCTTTGTTTGGCAATGACTAAAACGGGGGTGGTATTCATACTCTGAGTCTATTCGTTTTTTGAGAGGACGAAGGTTAGCAGTAAATCTATAG
>CAZZIX010000252.1:0-4037 GCA_964654345.1 uncultured Methylomarinum sp. | reverse complement strand
GCCTTAATAGTTAGAAATGCATAGCAAAAAGCCGCAATAAACAAACTGATAAAATCCTGAGAGGAAAAATGAATTACTGCAAATAACAGTGCTGAAATAATAATAGCGGTGAAAGGGCCTGATTTTTCTAGCAACCCTTTAAGAAGAATACCGCGAAATAAAATTTCTTCAGCAATAGGTGCTAATAAGCAAGAAGCTATAACAATGCTTAAAACACCAAAATGGTTGATGTCTGTTTGTAAGCTTAAACCATCTTTTTTTCCATCATCCAGGAAAAAAAACAGTTGTAGCCAAAAATCAGCTATCCAAATGACTAAGGCCAAAACAATAGCTATTAAATAATATCGGCATGCAGGTTTATTAAAACTGATTGCATTTAAAATAGCTGAAAAATTTCGTGATTTTATAATAGTAGCAACCGATGCAATAGAAATAACGATAATGCCACTATGAATCAATAGACCTGAACTAAATTTTAAATGCCATCTAAATTGTTCGATAGCAGCAGAGGCAATAATAACCCATAAAGCAATGGCTATAAAAACCAATAAAGATTGGTAAAGCATAATAGGGTTTTTTATCATTATTTCCATTCCTTAGTCATGGGTGTTTTAAAATAAAAAATAAAGCCTTCACATAAATTTCACATTAAATTCACAATCTCTTCAACTAATTATCATTTCCTTTATTTAGACTCTTAATCACGGTGACAGCTACCGATTAACCTAAAAAAGGATCTAATAATGAAACTAAAAAATATAAAAAAATACTCGTTGTTGTACATTTTACCTTTTCTATTACTCCATGCCAGCATCTCTGGCGCTGAAAATAAAGAAGATAAAACCTTATCACCTTATTTTAAGGTAATGGGTAATGGTATAGGGAATATAGAAAATTTACCTTTGCAAGATACCTCGGCTCAGGTTGATATAGTCGGTGTTATTGCTGATGTAAAAGTCCGGCAGGTTTATCAAAACCGTGGTGAGGCTGCAATTGAAGCTATTTACGTTTTTCCAGGATCAAGCAAAGCGGCCGTTTATGGAATGAAAATGACCATTGGTGAACGAGTGGTTGTGGCTAAGATAAAAGAGCGAAAAGCAGCTAAGGTTGCATATAATCAAGCTAAAAAACAAGGTAACCGAGCCTCTTTATTGGAGCAACAGCGGCCTAATGTTTTTCAAATGAATGTTGCTAATATTATGCCTGGTGATGAGATTATTGTTGAATTGTCCTACACAGAACTGATTGTTCCTGAACAGGGTATTTACGAATTTGTATATCCTGCGGTAGTGGGTCCCCGTTACTCAGAAACAGTAGCAGAAAATGCACCCGAAACAGAAAGCTGGATTGTAAACCCTTATTTACAACAAGATGTTGCGTCACCTTACACGTTTAATATTAAGGCTTCTGTTTCAGCGGGGATTCCTATTCAGGCATTAAGTTCTCCATCACATAAAGTTACAGTTGATTATAAAGAGCAAGGTACAGCAACTGTTCATCTTACAAATAAAGACAATAGCAATGGCGACAGAGATTATATTCTTCGGTACCAGTTAAAAGGGCAAGAAATAAGTACAGGATTGTTATTGTATAAAGGTGATGAAGAAAACTTTTTTTTGTTAATGTCTCAACCACCTGAAAAGGTTATTTCCGAAAATATTCCTCCTAGAGAATATATTTTTGTAGTTGATGTTTCAGGTTCTATGCATGGGTTTCCATTAAATACCAGTAAAAACTTAATGGCTGAACTGTTAAGTAATTTACGCCCTACAGATTCTTTTAATATTTTATTTTTTTCAGGCAGTTCTTCGGTGCTTTCAGAAACATCGCTTCCTGTCACCAAAGCTAATATTGAAAAGGCTATTGCCATGATGGAAAAACAGCAGGGAAGTGGTAGTACACAGTTGCTTCCTGCATTACAACGAGCAATGGCTTTGCCAGCTGAAAGATCTACTTCGCGTAGTTTTGTAATGGTGACTGATGGTTATGTTTCTGTCGAAAAGGAGGCTTTTCAATTTGTAAAAGATAATTTAAATAATGCTAATTTCTTTTCTTTTGGCATAGGTTCTAGTATTAACCGTTTTTTGATTGAAGGTTTAGCAAGAGCAGGGAAAGGAGAGCCTTTTGTAATCACTTCCTCTGTTGAGGCTTTTCAAGTGGCTCAACGATTTCGTGAATATATTGAAACCCCAGTATTGACAGGTATTAATATCAATTTTAATAATTTTGAGGCTTATGATGTAGAGCCTAAAAAAATTCCTGACTTATTTGCTGAACGACCGTTGATTATTTACGGAAAGTGGAGGGGAGAAGCCGAAGGAGAAATTGAAATAAAAGGGCATCAGGGTCAATCAGATTATATTCAAACCATAGATGTAAATAAGGTAGTAGCAAATCCTGATAATAAAGCGATTCGATATTTATGGGCAAGAAATCGAATTGCTGAATTAGGTGATTTTGAAAAACTTAGTCCAGACTCTGAACGGAAAGCTGAAATTACTACGCTGGGGCTAACTTATAATTTACTGACCGAATACACCTCTTTTATTGCGATAGATGAAATAATTGCAAATTCATCAGGAAACAGTCAAAAAGTAAAACAACCCCTTCCTTTACCTAAAGGTGTTTCAAATCTTGCAGTTGGGGGAATTGTACCAACAACACCAGAACCAGGAGTTTTAAATTTACTGGCAGTGATAGTGGTGATTTTTGGTATGTCATTAATATCACGGATCAAAACTAGAAAGGTTTAATCATGTTATTTTCAAAACTATTTCTACCAGGACAAATTTTAGCTTTCTGGTCAGTATGGGGTTGGTATTTAAATCGGATGCTTGATGGCTCAGATGAACCTTGGGGTATTCTGGCTTTGGTTACAGTTATCTTACTGGTAATGAAAAAAAGGATATGGAAAGCCCCATCAACAATTACGTTAGTTATATCGTCTGTAATAGCGATTATTTATATCGTTAGTTATGGCTATCTTCCTCCTTTGATTCGAGGCGTACTTGCAGTAATAGCACTGGGTTTTTCAATCAGTTCGATTTGTTATAGAAAAACCATGCAAACGGGGGTGATTGGCTTAATGTTATTGTCATTGCCCTTGATTGCATCACTACAATTTTACGGTGGTTTCCCGATAAGAGTCATCACCGCTTTTGTTTCCTCGCATCTTCTTGGGTTAGTTGGTTACAATGTTCAACCGCAAGGAACTTTACTTTATTGGTTAGGGGAGGTGATTGCAGTCGATGCACCGTGTGCTGGAATTAAAATGTTGTGGGCAGGTCTTTATTTGAATTTTACTTTAGCAACATGGCATCAATTAAGTTTCATAACAACTTGGCTAAGTACTAGCTTTACTTTATTTTCTGTATTTATCGGAAATATTTGCCGAGCAACTCTATTGTTTTTTACTGAAAGCGGGTTAGTCCATGCGCCTGAGATTGCACACCAAGCAATTGGGATGCTTGTTTTCGCTTTTGTGGTCTTTGCAGTATTAAGTTTTCATCACTTAAATCAGGAGCGTAAATTATGCAATATGTATTGATCGCTATATTGCATTTAGGTGCTGGTTTGATTCCTTTTGCTGAATGGGAAAGTAATAATCAAAAACCTATACTGTCATTTCAAGCTTGGCCTGTTGAATTTGAAGGTTTACCTTTAACCCGTTTAGAAATGACAGATAAAGAGCAAGGTTTTAATGATGGTTTTCCCGGTCAAATTGCTCGATTTACTGATGGATCAAGGGAGATTATTATTCGTTATGTTAAGAAACCTTCACGTAAACTTCATCCCTCAGCAGATTGTTTCCGTGGATCGGGTTATAAAGTAGAGCCTCAACCGATCAGTCGTGATCAAAAAGGTAATTTGTGGGGATGTGTCGTAGCGGAACGTAAAGGAATAAATTATAAAGTTTGCGAACGAGTTTATGACCAGGCTGGAAATAGCTGGTATGACGTTTCATCCTGGTTTTGGTCTGTTTTTTTGAAAAATAGCGAAGGGCCTTGGTGGGCAATTACTGTAGCGGAACGGATATA
>CAZZIX010000251.1:0-4052 GCA_964654345.1 uncultured Methylomarinum sp. | reverse complement strand
GCCGTCGAGTAGCTATTTTCCCCACACCTGTTGAAGATTCATCTTCATGGGCAATACTCACCGCTGGATCATACCAAACTTGCCATTGATTTTTATTGGCTCGAAAACAAAAATCAACCTCTTCAAAATAAAGAAAAAAATTTTCATCCATCAATCCAATATCATCAATTAAAGATTTACTAACAAAAAAACTAGCTCCCGAAACCCAATCACATTGCTGGGCTTTATCAGGCGGAGGAAAAGGCACCATGAATTTGGGGAACAACCTAAACAAAGGCCCAAACTTGGCTCCGATTAAAAATTCACCAAATGGAGTGAACATATTAAAAGCAGAGCTGACAGAAGCCCCCGTACTCATACTTGTTTGTTGAGTACCAAGGATACCAATTTTAGAGTCTTTTTTAAAATATTCACCAATAAGCTCTAAAGGGCAACTATTGACAATAGTATCTGGGTTTAATAACCAAAATATATTACTTTTAGGATAGTTTTTTAGGCTATATTTTATTGCTTCATTGTTACCAGAAGAAAACCCTCCGTTCTTAGGAAGAGTCAAGAGTTTTATATTTTTACCTAACTTTTCCTTAGTTATATAATTATTAATAATACTTACGGAATCATCAGGAGAGTTATTATCAGAAATAACAATTTTAACATTATGAGTTAATAAATATTTTCTAAGAGAATTAAGGCACTGTAATAATAAATTAGCAGTCTTATAGTTAACTATAACAATTATTATTTGCATATATTTTTTTAGGTAACTAATCCCAAGGAAAATTCCCTTCAACCTAAGTAAATCAGTTGAACACAGATTAAGTGAGAAACCAGACAAAAAAACAAAGAATAGCTCGAAGATAATGATCTGTGTCTTATTTGAGAGCTATTCCGATTTTTTTGTCCAGATTTTTCACAAAACTATCAAGCGAAGTACACCCACCTATTGGGTAAGAGGTAAAAAACCGGATTAAATTTATTAGAAAATCAAGTCGCCACTAACCTCAGCGTTCAACTGATTTATTTAGGTTCAACAGGCCAACTTTTCATTGTAAGCCATTCAGATGGTTATTATTGAAGAAAAAAGATGAACACTGCGTTAATTTGTCATTCAAATTATTCTAAACAATCAGTTATAAGCAAAACTTTTCCATAGCCTACTGATAATAACTGAATTTTTTAGCTTTTTACATATAGCTCAAGTAACCAAGCATCTTTCCCTTCACAGTTTTGTAAAAATATGAAAAAAAATCTGCACGATTAAACTTAGCATCTACTAAATCATGGGTGAATATAAAAATATAGGGATATTATTTAGACATAGTAACAGCACATAGCGAGCCATGAACTGATACTACAACCGATATACTTTGAACGGTCACAGATCCAATTTTCTATCGACCAATAGGCTGAGGTGCTAAAATTGTTATGTAGCCCTTCTTGATCTGCCCCCATTTTAGCACCTTGCTATCGACAAAAATCACCTTGTTATAAATTCCAGAACTGTGACGGCACAAACATGTGTCACTAAGAAAAACATTTAAATAAAACAGCACAGGAACAGCCTTCTTAGAAGGCTAGAACAAGGAATTATCAAACTAATTCCATACTTGTTCTCCGTTATGGTCAGTCAAACAAACTATTCCACCAAGTTACAAAAACTTCAACCCAACTTTTCTCTTTTACAACTTGATCCTGCATCTCACCAGCGGCTGAAGATGAAACCATTGAGTTCATCATCGCATCACCAACATCATCTGGGGAAATACCATTTTCCTCACCAAAAGTCTGTACATCGCTCCAAGTCCAACTATTGTCATTTGCAGCAACTCTGGTCACACCCTTTAATATATCATCAACCAAAACAGTTTTAACATCATTCCAATTTGTTGTCACCAAGTCCGAAGTTAAATTACTATCCATAGTATAGAATCTAAAATCATTACCTAATTGTGTTTTTCCTTCATAATATTCACTTGCACCTATTGAAGAGTCAAGCTTTGACACAATTTTCTCTGCAGTTCCATCCTTTAATGTTTTAGCCCAAAAATCTCCCCCAAGCTGCACAAGCGTATCATATGGTTTTGCTGAAAACACCTTATTATTAATTAAACTAACTGTTTTTTCCAATACCTTTTCTGCTTGACCTAATGTCAAGTCAGGTAAATCTCTCTTATTTAAATCCTTACCTTGCTTTAAAGGATAATAGGAAAAAACGTGTCTACCAGTTGGTAAATAAAATGTATTATTAGAAATTTTTATATCTTCATTATTAAATTGATCTGAGCATTTTTTTTGAAAATAATTTTCTAATTGAATTATCCCTAATTTGACTCCTCTTATTGAGTTTAAAGTTTTCTCTATAAAGACATTATTATCAATGGTAATATTTTTTAAAGGTCTACTGGAGTTTTTTTGATTTAAAATAATTCGATGAGTATAGTATTCATCATGTGATATAAATTGGTTATCAGATATAGTTAAATTCTCCATATCTCCAATCTCCATCAATTTCTCACCATCTTTGACTATATTTTTCTTAAAAACCACATCATGAGTTGCCAACTCTTCATCTCCCCAACCATTTGGTCCAAGGTGAACTAATAAATGGTTATATCTCTTTCCATCAGCAAAGACACTGCCATACTCTTCAGCTGTTCTAGGATCAATCCATCCAGTAAATTTATTTCCTTCAATCCAGACAAATTGATTTGGGTTAGAATGCGCACCACCATAAAGTCTAAATGCATGACGACCAAAAGCAGGTCTTGAAAATTCATTATCCAAAACCAAACCACTATCGATACTAGTATATGCAAGATGGTTAGCAGAATAATCAAACTTATTTCTAAGCAGAGCAACATCCTGATGACTATGAGACGTATAAAGCTGAGTAATAGATGAATCTTTAAAACTTGAATCGACAATAAATAAACCTTTTGCATTTGTGGTTGATGCCACGATCCCTTGCTTCATATTTTTAACATCTACTCTGTTAAAAATAATATTTTGAGGGTCTGAAGGAGAAAAAACAAATATTGCCCTCTTTTCAAAAGGAATGTCTTTATCGGTTTCTAAGTCAAACTCCAGATCTGACATAGCAATATCCATATTACCCACACCTAGAATATTTATTACGTATGCTGAAACCTTACCTACATTTTTAATAACTGGCTTTTTTCCATTCCCAAATGCAGAAAAATGAACCCCTTTAACCTGAGACCAATGATGAAAAGTTGCAAGTGTTTCAAAGCCTAGTTTCTCATAGTTATATTCAACACTATTATTATTAGCCTTATAGGAGGATATTTTATTATATCCGGTCTCAAGGTCAAACCGTTGACCACGTTTAAATAAGATTTGATCCCCAGGCTTTAACACCGAATTACGTTTACTAACCAACGATGAACATATTTCAACATTTACTGGAGGTATTAAGTCACTATTAGAATCTTTTAAAACATCTGATTTTAAGTATGAACTACCTCTAAAAATTTTAAAGTTGCCTTGTTTATAGCGCGTAACTTGAATTGTATTTTTTGTTTCACATATACCATCTACAGTATATTTTCCATTTGGATAGTTTAAAACTTTAAATGGATTTATTTCTCCAAATGCTCTCGTTGCTGTTTTCCACGGACCAGAACATGAACCAACAGTGCTATTAGAAGGGTTACATGATTCATCAGGCGTCATAAACAACCCATCATATCTATCATCACCTAATTCACTATCAACATAATAATCTTTATTATTATCCCAAACAGTGATTTCTTTAATAGTCGTATCTGTGTTCCCTGACTTATCTGTTATTGTTAATGAAGCTGTATATTGTCCTGGCTCTTCAAAAACATAGGCCGCATTAAAAGATTTAAATTTAGCTAAAACAGGCGCGCTTCCTCTGCTCGTATTTGGGCCACTAATTTCCCATTCATATTTTGAAATACCCGTCTTTGGTGTAGATTCCCATCCTCGAAAAAAAACACCAAAAGGAGCATAGCCTTTATCCAAAGCTATTTGCTCACTATTAGCATTACAACTAGCTTGATCAAAGT
>CAZZIX010000250.1:0-4054 GCA_964654345.1 uncultured Methylomarinum sp. | reverse complement strand
GGTATTCGGGGCTTTAAAGTTAAGTCTTTAAGTTCAAAATCAAGAATTGCAATTTTAGTTTCAGCGAAAGTGTTTAAACTTAGTAAAGATAAAATAATTAGACTATATGTATTCAAATATCTCAGTCTTTTAGTAGATAACATCGTCTCGATTAGTGATAAATTGCAAGGGCGGAGATACGATCATCAATTTTCTTTAACATTTTCTTATATTTGCTACTAGAAACTGACTCAAATCGTTTTTTAAATTCTTTATCACTCATTTTTTCGGGCAGGTCTCTTACCTCGGGCATAAATGAGGTGTAGTCTTTAATGCCAGCAATTCTTCTCTGCAGTTCTCTTGCATTTTTAGGGGAAGACGTGGCTATTCTACCAAATTTTAGTCCGGCTCTATCTCCCGCAAGATCAATAAAACTAAATCCACTTCCTGTTTTTGCATCACTTAGTTCTTTTTGTTGGCCTAATTTATTGGCAAGCGTTTCTGCTCCTGCTGCTGAAAGTACGGCAGAAACCATAAAATGTTTTGCCATATCAGGGCTTTTATAAAGAGAGGCAGGATAGTTTTTATTGGTTGATGGGCTGATATCAAAAGGGATATAAGCTTTTATTTCACTTTTATTAACATAGGTACTAATGGCAATAAGAACCGCACGGTTTTCTGATATTGCAGTTGTAATAGATGATCTCAGGTAAGCTTGTTTAAATAAGGGTTGAAACAGTTCTGCTAAAGATAACCGCCATTTAGGATCGTGTTTAGCAATAATATGGGTGATTTGTTGTTGATAAAAAATAACAGATTGCACATTTTTATTATTGAGACTCAACTTGGTTTTTAAATCTAAGTCAGCGAGGGGGAGATAATCAATGGTTAAAAAACGATCGTTGCTAATTTGTATATCTTTTGTGTGCAGTGCTGCAAGATGATAATACTCTTTTAAAGGGGTATAGTTAATGAGCTTTTCAAGAATTACGCCGGCAAATTGATCTGCTAAGCTTAAGCTACCAATTTTTAGCTGGTTGATAACGGGATAACCGTCTCGTTTTGTTAATTTAAAACTAAAATTAAGATACT
Organism: uncultured Methylomarinum sp.; assembly: GCA_964654345.1. Lineage (GTDB taxonomy): Bacteria > Pseudomonadota > Gammaproteobacteria > Methylococcales > Methylomonadaceae > QPIN01. Next base: position 2,983 of record CAZZIX010000250.1, on the reverse strand, counting down.
TTCTAAAGTATTGATGGTTTAGTAATAATGCGATTTTAAAGTCTAGTTGCTGTTGTTCAATGGTAATTTTAGAGGTGCTATGAATATAGTAATTTAACAGATAATTTAGACCAATATTAAGTTCTTTTTCACTAAATTGTATAGTTTTTTGTTTCTTTGATTGTGAATTTTTAACGATGTTTAGAATGTTTTCAATATCACTATGGGCTAGGTGTAAGTGATGATGTGTAATAGCTGAATTTTCTATAGTTGAAAATAGAATGAGTACAATTATTAATACAGGGACAGCTAATGATAAAAATATTAGCCGCAATGGAGTAAAAAAAGCCCATAAAGAATTTTTCACGCGATGCTTCATTCCCTTCCTGTTTTCTGCCTTAATCTTTAAGTGAATCTTAAGGTATACCCCGCTGAGTTTAAATAGTCAGCTTCAATTTCTAGGTCTGCGTAGGTTAAAGGTGAGTTCTCTAACCAATTATTAGCAAATTGTAGTTCAATTTCAGTGGGTTTGATAGCTATTTTAAATTCAGGTTTAGCTAATGTATGCCGATTTCTATGCAAAAGTATTGCTAGACGTAGGATGATTGCTAGGAAGGGCGCATCCTCATTCCAGGGGGCAGGTAGCTTTTTAAAACGTGAATTAGAGAATTTTTTACGCTGTGTGCGAACAAGAGTTGAAAGAAGCATTTGGTCTTGTCTGGAGAATCCTGCAAAGTCACCATTTTCAATAATATAAGCACTGTGTTTGTGGTACTGGTTGTGTGCGATATTTAAACCAATGCCATGTAAACTGACAGCCCAATGTAGAAACTGAGTGATGATTTTACTATTTTCAGTACAGCATTCACTATCCAGTTGATTAAGAATATAGTCGACTGTTTTGTTTATGCGGACTGAATGTTTTATATCAGTATGATAATGTTTTGCAATAGTTTCTACTGTTTTTGAGCGAATATCGTGGTCATATATTCTATTTAATAAATCATGGACTAATCCTTCACGAAGAGCACCATCAGAAACAGTCATTTGTTCAATGTCTAGTTTTTGAAAAGTGGCATAAATAATAGCGACTCCACCGACAAAAACGGGTAGTCTTTCTTCACTTAACTCAGGTAAATTTAATTCATCAACATGATCGCATTGGGTGATGTGTTCAACTAATTTTTCTAAACCATCTAGCGTAATACCATTATTACTCCATTTGGTTGCAATTAACACTTTATGGATTGAACGTAAACTACCCGAAGCACCAATGGCCTCATCCCAGTTTTCACTATTAAATTTACGTTGATGTGACCTTAATTTCTGTTGGGCGTAGATGATAGCTTTTTTAAAAGCTTTTTTGCTAATAACACCATCTTTAAAAAAAAGATTGCTAACAGTCACACAGCCCATATTTAAGCTTTCTTTTACGGAGGCCGTATCATTGGTTCCAATTATATATTCGGTACTACCACCGCCAATATCCATGACAAAACGTGAGTTGGCATTACTTCCAAGACTATTCGCTACCCCTTGATAAATAAGCCTGGCTTCCTCAATCCCTGCAATAATCTCAATGGGATGTCCAAGTGCTTTTTCAGCTTTTAAGATAAATTGCCTGGAATTTTTTGCAGTTCGTAGTGTATTGGTACCCACTATTCTGACACTACCCGCAGGAAAATTGCGAACTCGTTGACCAAACTGTTCAAGGCAATCAAGCGCTTTTTTTTGTGTTTTACTATCAATGTTTCTATTTTTATCCAAGCCAGATGCAAGGCGAACCATTTCTTTTAGACGATCAATAGTTCTTAGCTTTCCCTTTTCTACCTTACATACAATCATATGGAAACTATTTGACCCAAGGTCAACTGCTGCAACACTGGTAGGTAATTTATTCGTCACGATTTTTTTCTGTTTTTCAGTCATTGATAATAATGTCTTCTGATTCCTTTAGGAGTGATTGAACGAAGTATAAATTATTTAAACCATCTATGCCAAGGAACAACGGTTATAATTTAACCCATTTTTTAATTTCCGTTAAGTTTTAGTTTTTATGAATGCATTATCCATCCAGAATCTAAAAAAAACATACAGTAATGGTTTTGTTGCTTTAAAGGGGATTGATCTTGATGTAGAGCAGGGTGATTTTTTTGCACTGCTCGGCCCAAATGGTGCTGGTAAATCAACAGCAATTGGAATAATCAGTTCTTTAGTTAATAAAACCAGTGGTACTGTGAGTATTTTTGGACATGATTTAAAAAAAGAAAATGCTAAAGCTAAAAGTTGTATTGGCCTTGTTCCTCAGGAAATAAATTTCAATCAATTTGAAACAGTCAAAAATATTGTTTTAAATCAAGCTGGTTATTATGGCATTCCTAAAAAACAGGCAAAAATAAATACAGAAAAATGTTTAAAACAGATGTCTCTTTGGGATAAAAGAAATACTGTTTCAAGGCGATTATCAGGTGGGATGAAACGACGAGTGATGATTGCTAGAGCATTAGTTCATTCCCCACGGTTATTGATTTTAGATGAGCCAACGGCAGGAGTAGATATAGAAATACGTCGCTCTATGTGGGAAATGATGGAGCAAATAAATAAGCAAGGTACAACGATTATTTTAACCACACATTACTTGGAAGAAGCGGAAAGTTTATGTAGAAATATTGCTATTATTAACGATGGTTTAATCGTGGAGAAATCTGGAATGGCTGAATTACTCACCCGTGTCAAACAAGATCATTTTATACTTGATTTGGCTAACCCTATTTCGACCATACCGGATATAGAAGGGTATAAATTTGAACTGATAGAAAGTAAATTATTAAATGTATCCGTCCCAAAAGGAAAGAGCCTTAACCCTTTATTTCAACAATTGACTGAAAAGCATATAGAGGTGTTAAGTCTTAAAAACAAGTCTAATCGTTTAGAACAATTGTTTATGGATTTAGTGAATGAATAATTTTATAGCATTTCGTACGATATTAACCAAAGAGATTCG
>CAZZIX010000249.1:0-4081 GCA_964654345.1 uncultured Methylomarinum sp. | reverse complement strand
ACTAAATTAACAGTGCCAATTAAATTAGGGCTTGTGTTTTAAGAGAGTATCTACGATTATGCCGATAAAGAAAAGGATGATGATCAGTGGTTATATTTACCTGCGATGCGTAAAGTTCGACGTATATCTGCCTCTGATCGAGGGGATTATTTTTTAGGCACTGATTTTAGTTATGAAGATATTAAACTGGAAACACGGATTTCACTTAAAGACTATACACGAAAAACACTAGCCGAAAGTGAAGTAGATGGTGTGCATTGCTACTTGATAGAAGAAACAGCCATTGATAATGAAACCGCTGAAGAGCTGGGGCATAATCGGCGCGAAAGCTGTGTTGATGACAATATATGGATAGTACGAAAAAGTCAGTATTGGGATTTACAAAATAAACTGTTAAAAACCACATATTTTAAAGATATTTCTAAAGTTCAAGGAATCTGGACAGCACATAAAATAGAGGTTGAGAATCATAAAACAGGCCATAAAACGGTTTTTACCTTTTCTGATGTGGATTATAGCGAATCTGTTAGTGATAGAGTTTTTACCCAGAATTCTTTGAAACGTGGTTTGTAGACAACCCTATTAATTGTTCCAGCACTCTGTGTCTTTACCATTAACTAAAATGTAGGTTGCCGTCGAAACCAATGACAGACTAAACACTTGAGACATTGATGGTCCATACAAAAAGAGCTAAATATGAATTTATTTAAAATAGCATACTGCTGTTTACTTAGGCAACTGGAAACAAATAACCCGCCCATTTCACGAAGAATTTTTGTTTGTCTTTGGTCTTGTTGCGCAGGGCGCATAGCAGGCTATGTAACCGAAGCAACAAGATCAAAGGCGGACAAAAAGGCGAGTAAAGTGGGTGGGTTATTTGTTTCCAGTTGCCTTGGTGTATGGCAACCCGTCAATGCTATAGAAATTGACAGCACCATCACAGCAACCACTCAATGGATGATCAATACGTACGATGGTAATAGCCAAGGATTAAATCTAACCCTACTACCCGAACTAGAAGCCATTTTTAGCAATAGCTGGAAAATAAAATCTGCTTTAAGACTCCGCGCAGAAGCCATTGACGGAATACAAATTAATGATCTAAACCGAGACAGTTATAGCGTCTACAGTAAACCAGCTTTACTCAACCAAAATGTAGAGCTGGAACTACGTGAACTGACACTACAGGGAAATATCGGTGATACTTTTTTAACACTAGGCAAACAGCAAATAGTCTGGGGTAAGGCAGACGGACTACATGTGCTAGATATTGTCAATCCACAATCATTTAGAGAATTTATTCTGGATGATTTTGATAGTTCCCGCATTCCATTATGGACAGCGAATATAGAGCGAACCCTTGCGAATTGGGATTTACAGTTCCTATGGATTCCCGATCAAACTTATCATGCCTTACCAAAACAAAATGCAACTTACGCATTTACCTCATCAGAATTAGTACCGTCTGCTCCACCCGGAGTGTTAGTCAATATTGAAAAAACAAGACGACCTAATAATGTTCTACTAGATTCCGATGTCGGGCTGCGTGCCTCAACATTCTGGCAAGGCTGGGACATTACCTTTAACTATCTATATCAATACAATAACCTACCAGTGCTCAGGCAAAACCTATCAATAATAGGTGATCATCCCGTTGTTACCATTACACCAGAATATGAGCGTACCCATGTTTTTGGCACAACGTTTAGTAATGCTTTTTCTGATTGGGTGGTACGGGGTGAAATAGCTTACTTTACTGAGCATTATTTTATTGGCAAAAATCCATTACAAAATCAGGGTGTAATCAAAAGTCCAGAATTGCATTATGTACTGGGGCTAGACTGGAATGCCCCCTTAGATATATTGTTAAGTGGACAGCTAATACAAAGCTGGATAGTGAACAATGCTGATCAGACAACAAGAGATAAACTGGATACAACCTTAACAGGACTAATACGTCGTAACTTTATGTATGACACGCTAATTGCTGAAGTGTTAGTCATTGCCAATATTAATAATGGGGATGGACTTATCAGACCTAAAATCAGTTACGAATGGCAGGATAATATCAAAACCTGGGTAGGAGCTGATATTTTTTATGGGGATAAACAAGGAGTATTTGGACAATTTGATAGACAGGATCGTGTTGTTTTTGGGTTTGAGGTTTCTTTTGAATAAAGTACACAAGAACCTAACTCTAATTTATTTACAGTCAAAACTAATATAAAATCGGCAGATAGTTACTCCTTACCAATCATAACAAAGCCTGCCCAAAAAAAAGGATGACTATATTGTTCGTCACGCATAAATTCGTTTTGGGTTTCTTGCATAGCTTTTTGTGCAGATTCGCCATTCAAAAAACGGTAATAAAACTTCCGCATGAATATCCCCGTTGCATCGTCAGCCACGCCCCACAAAGTTGATAATACCATTTTAGCACCTGCTTCCTGAAAAGAGCGATTTAAGCTGTATACGCCTTCACCAACTTTAATATCTCCAAGACCAGTTTCACAAGCTGATAGCACGACCAAATCAGTCCCCTCTAAATTTAAGTTTAAAACTTCCAGTGCCGTTAAAATACCATTAGTATCATCTGCTCGCTTATAACCTTTAATTCCTGAATTTGCACCAGCGAATGCCAAGCCTGAACGTGCTAAAGGATTTTGGATAAACAGTGGTGCAATTGCTTCTTGGCCAGACCTCAGTGTTAAACCACGCTCCAAAGTTTTATTATCCTTTACATTATCTTTCAGGAAAAAACCATGCGTAGCAAGGTGCAGTATTTTGGGAGATGTCAAAGACATGACTTGTTGCTCAGTGGCCTGTCTTTTTGTAAATAATTTAACAGACGATTGTGATTGTTTTTGAATAAATAATTGCTCAATTTGCTGCCCTTCTTTGAGAGTGCCTGGTAATTCGCTGAAATAAATCGCTTTTATGTCAGCAGTTACAGTTGATTGCTCATTTTTATCTTCAAAGTCTGGTGCTGCAAAAATAGCTGCTGCAGTTGTGGTTTTATCAGACTTTTTTGTCAACACAATATCACGAGGAGAATTCAAGGTAATCAGTTGCCATTTTTCAGTCAAATACAAGCCCCCCTGATCTCGTAATGCCTTAAAAGGAAGTAAATGTAACGAGCCGTCTGGTACTACATAAACGGTTTCGGTGTTTTTTAAATACGGAGTTAGGGGAGCCCAAAGTTGTTGAAAGAGGGTTTGAGCAGATAATTTGATAGGACGAATTCTTGAAATATTTGACCGATAAGTTTTAATAGTCGCGGCAATAGGTGCAAGCCCCCCCAATTTGACCAACTGCACACCATTTTGTTTGTTGGCAACTAAGGCGATCACTTGCTCTTCTTTAAATTTACGATTTTTAAAGTCAAAGTCTTTGTAAATCAAGAAGTCTACCAGACTTTCTGTTGGACTAAGGTTGTCCAGAACTTGTGCAGCGGTCACTTCGTTTTTATTATCTTTAAAGCTACTAATCTGTTGACTTAATTGCTGCTCAATCGTATTGATTTTTTCTTCTAATGTTTGAATTTCGGCTTGATCAGTTTTTTCGGTTAAAAAGAGTTCTGATAATTGCGTCCTCAGTGCATTAAATGTTTGAGTTTGCTTTTTAATATTTGGGTCTGCACTTTGTTTCGCTAAGTTACTGACTTCAGAAGAAATTCGTAATAATAAGCCTTTGCGAGTCAATGAAAAATAAAGTGCCTCTTCGGGACTGTCCGTCAAACTGTAAAAGCTGAGATAAATATCGCGTCTGGTTTCTTGCTGTTGCAGATAAGCCAGTCGTGTTTTTTCGCCTGCACCCCATAACCAACGGTTTAATGACCGGTTTATACTTCTCAAACTGTTTTGAAATAAAGGTTTTGCTTTCTCATGTTGATTCTGAGAAGCATATACTAACGCCAAAATATTTAAGTTATCAGCAACCGAGGGGTGGTCACTACCTAATTTATTCTCATGAATTGTAAGTGCTTGATGAAGCAAAGGTTCAGCTTCTTTATATTTACCTTGTGCATAATACCTAAATCCTGCAATCATCATGCACAATAAAGTAAAAAAGATTGATTAAA
>CAZZIX010000248.1:0-4089 GCA_964654345.1 uncultured Methylomarinum sp. | reverse complement strand
TACAAGAGAGCTAAATGAATCAATTGCTTACAGCTTAACTTAATGACATTGGGTCGTACCCATTTAGTCTATCTAATTTAGTCATATCAATATCTCCGCGCTTATCATGGCTTGGTACTTGATAACAGAGCCGTTTATATGCTCCGAAATTGGCTTGACTTGCTGAAAGGTAAGGCTTGAAGTTATGAGTTTTCTATCACTATCGAATAGTGAAAAAATGGAAATTAGACTAACAGTTTTAGTCTGCGCTTTTGAAATTGGTTTTGTGGCGTGATTTCTAGGCATGATAGCCTCCGTTTGTAAGGTTGAAAACCCGACAACATAACGCCAATTATGGTGCCGAAATAGGTAGAATTGGCGTACTGGAACAAACGACTCCAGCCAACCTTTCGGTTGTTCTACCCAGTTCGACATAAAGATGTAAATCTGAGATTTTACGCATAAAAAAACCGCTAGAGTGCGGCTTATGCCGTTTGTTTTCGGAACGCCAATTCCGTTCGCACTCTTTTCTAAGTGCAAACAAAGGTTAATATTAAAACATTTATTTGTCAAACTATTCTTGTAATCTACCTGAGCCAGCGGATTTATCAGAGGGGTAATCATGCAGCCAAATCATCAATTAATTTTCTAATAGACTCAACTGTCCACGCGGACGATCGTTTTGATAATTTAATCGATTTTGAGTAGATCCCGTCTTTGATTCCAGCGTACCAACTAGATTTTGAAATAGGGATTAATGCTGGGATCGGTGGTTCTGCTTTTGGGTCGCCTATAATTTGCTTTATTCGTAAATATCCGGTCTCGTGAAGTTGAAGCATATACTGCCCTCCTGTGGACATTGTTGATATGCGTCAACTATACCTGTTTTTTATTATTTTTCTGGGTGGTAAGTCGAACGACTTAATGCCCACTTTCACTATATTATTTTTTAAGCTGTTGATATAAAAATATTAATCTATTTTTAGAGTGTTCTATCTCAGCCTCATAAACATCATTGTCAAACTGCTTAAAGACTTCGCAGCCAATTAAATGATTAATAGCTAGGCTCTTTTTTCTTTGTGAAAAATATCTAATTGCCTGAGCGGTGATGGTCTTTCAGGAAAGATTGGGTTGTTATATACGACATCCCTATTAATTTTTCCATTATCCGCTTGGATGTTCCAATAAATCACTGCTAGGGAAAAATCCCGTTTGCTATTTTTTGTTTTTCGGTGACCAGGTTCTGGGGTAGAAAGTCGAATGCCAGCGGATGCCAAACCCCAGGCAATAAATTTTGCTGCTTCACCGTCAATACAATAGCCTTGCTCAACCCCTTTCATTATAGAGTTATAAATGATTTTTTTGCTTCTGAATCATCTGCTTTTGCCCGTGCAATTAGTTTTTCTAAAGGCTCAGTAGATACTCTAAACATATCATCAATAGAAAGTATGGGCTTTAGCCCTAGGTCAGCCATAAACACTCCATTCAAAGCGCAATCATTCCAGAAATGAAACCAGTCAGGCAGGGAATGAATCTGCTTTTTACTCCGTCGAGCTAGACTGGTTTTCTCATTATATCGTATAAACTACAGGCATAAAAAAACCAGCATTTAACTGGCTTAAAATTTATGGTCTATTTTAGCTTCTTTCATTATGGCATTGACTGTATGCCTTGATTTACATTTATGGGAAACAGTTACAGGTTTATATCCGTCTTTACCCCAATATTCATGTGAACCCTATGCTGATCGAAGAAAAGCCCAGCCATGATTTGTTAGTATTTCTTTTACTCTTTTTTCATACCCATTCATCCAAGGGCAATGTGATCGGTATAAATCACATCAGCCGATGTTTTTAAATGTTTTTCATTATTTGATAACGAAAGTAAATTAGGTATTGCTTCTGTGACTTCATTTTTTAACTGTGAATAGCTTTCGGCCTCAATAACTAAACCTGGTATGTCTTTGCTTGTAGCAATATAAACACCTGCCTCATCATCATGGCAAACCTCAATAACAATGGTTAAAGTCGCGCCTAATCGCCCAAATAGGAGGGCAAAAGGAAATTTAAAAGGATAATTCATAATATCTACAATATTCTATGGTTCTAACAATAAATCACTTTATCACTATTTAATTACTAGTCAATCTAATAATAGTTTAAACTTGGAAAATAGAGCACAAAAAAAGTTACAAACGCCAGAAAAGGCGGTTAACCGCCCAAGCATGGCGGATAGCATTCCTAACCGCCGTAGCTATAGACCAGATATATCAAGCCCTCTGGCAGTTAGGGCGGATAGAGCGGTTAAAAACCAAAGGATTCTAAATGGTGTAACAATAGTTAAATGATTAAAAGTTGTTTAGTACCTTATTTCCGTTTTTATCAACACCTTTTGGGGGGTAGTGTTGAAGGAAGTGCTGAATAATGCTGCTACAGACCCCGTGAGTGTTAAGGGTGTTGATCTTTTTACTACTTTTTAAAATAGGGTTTATTTAAATTAGTTTAATGATATTTTAGCCATTGTGTTGTGCTTATATTACAAACTACTAATATACCCCCCTTTTTCAAAGTGCTACACCACTACAACCCAGTAACAGAAAGGGCTTAAGAGAAAATAAAAGTGCTACATTGCTATTTCTTGTAGCGGTCTAAAATCCTCTGCAAGCCCTGTCATTACTAGATTGTAGCACTGTAGCACTTCAAAAGACCCCTTCAGGCGAAGGCATGAAAAAAAGCGAGATTTTTACATTACATTTTAATATCTATCTTAGTTTTCTAACCTGTATTTTTAAAATCTCCAACAATGACATTATCACCAATTCTCAAAGAGTCGAGATAATCAGCCCAATATTGCATTAATTTTTTCCGCTCATCAAGATATTGCGCCCTATTATAAGCCGCCCTAACTTGGTCTTTCGGCATGTGACTCAATTGCCGCTCAATTGCATCAGGTGTCCATCCTTGCTCATTTAGCAATGTTGATGCAATTGTTCTAAATCCATGTGCTGACATTACATCACCGCCATAGCCTAGCGTCATTAATGCCGTTCTAATGGTGTTTTCTGACATTGGCCTACCGTCATTACGTCTTGAGGGAAAAACATAACGACCGCTTCCCGTTAAAGGCTCAATGCTTTCAATAATAGCTAAAGATTGCCGTGATAAGGGGACAATATGCTGTATTTTGGTTTTTGTTACTAAGTACCGCCATTCTTTGGCATTTAAATCTAAGTCCTTCCTTTCCATTTGACGTATTTCGCCCGGTCTTTGGAATAGTAAAGGGGAAAGTTTAAATGCACATTGCACAACAAAAGTTCTTTGGTAGTTGTATATGTCTCTTAATAGTTTAGCCACATCTTTAGGTTCAGTTAAGGCGGCTCTATGTTCTGCTTTATGGGAAGGGATTTGCTTCGCTACAGGCTGAGCCGGATCATACTCAATAATTCCATGAACGATAGCAAAACAAAATATTTCACTTAGCTCTGCCCTAACCCTATGCGTTGTATCAAGTTGCTGTTTAGCAATAAGCGGTTTAACCACGCTGAGTACATCAGGTGATTTAACTTTAGTTATTATCATATGACCAATAATTGGAAAGACATGTAATTCAAAACGCCTTAACTTTTTCTTGTGGGTTTTTTGTTCTATTAAATGAATTTTGGATTCAAACCACTTTAAAGCAATTTTCTTTTTTGCCTGGTCTCGAATTTCTCGCGCTTCTTTTAAAGATGTTTCAGGAAAAATACCTAAAGCTAATGTTTTGCGATTTCCATTAAACCGATAATCAAGCCTAAAATATTTAGAGCCATTTTTTGTGACAAGTAAGTACATGCCTTTTTCATCAGCAAGCTTATAATTTTTTTCTTTGGGCTTAGCCCCTTTTACACCTGTGTTTGAGAGCATTTTGACGGTATCTACTAAAAAAGGTTTACAGATACCGTCAAAAGGGTCTGGTTGTCAATGGTTTTTATCGGACTCTTACGGACATAAAAAAGCCCGTAAGCTATACAACTCACGGGCTTAAATGTCTTCTACGCACTTCTTCGGACTTGCTTCTGGTGCCGATGGCCGGACTTGAACCGGCACGACTTACGCCACTACCCCCTCAAGA
>CAZZIX010000247.1:0-4103 GCA_964654345.1 uncultured Methylomarinum sp. | reverse complement strand
TTTTATAACATACTATTTTTATTTACACTTTTCACACTTTTTTATTAACTTTGCTATTATTTAATTATCTAACGCAATAATAAGAAAAAAATGGCATCTCCTGCAAAAAGCTCTATAAATTACTCAACTGCATTAGGCGTAATATTTAGCATTCTCCTCGTTCTTTTTATTGTTCTATATGCAGCGAATGACCCATCTACATTCCTAAATCTTAATGGTTTTATTATTGTCTGTGCAGGTACAATTGCCGCTGCTTTTTTAAGTTATCCCTTAAGAGACATTAAGCAAGGAATAAAATCAATAAAACTTATCTTCTTATACGAAAGTTTAAACCCACAAAAAGAAGCTGACGAAATCACTGCTGTTGCAAAAATGTGGTTTCAACGAGATTCAGTTGCAATAGAGAATGTTATTGAGACAATCAACAACCCCTATTTAAAAACTGGTTTCCAGCTAATTGTCGATAAAACACCAGTAGATGACATTCTTGCATTATTAAAATGGAGAATTGCACGCTTAAGAGCTAAAGAAAAAGCTGAATCAAATATTTTCTATAGCCTAGCATCTTATGCCCCCGCTTTCGGCATGCTAGGTACTTTAGTCGGATTAATCAATATGCTTCAGATTATTGAAATCCGCGACATCAGTGCAATAACCTCCAATATGGCTGTCGCACTGATTACAACTTTTTATGGACTTCTCCTTGCGAATCTTATATTTAATCCTATAGCAGTTAAATTAGAACGACGAACAGAACAACGAATTATGATTATGAGCATGGTGATGGAAGGTATTACTCTAATTGCCGACCGCAGAACCCCTTCTTTCGTGCGTGAAACATTAAAGTCATTCATTGCAACACACGAAGATGAACTAAAAACCAAAAAAAATGATGACTAATAGTTCTTTTTCTAAACATCATGCATCTTTATCCATTGAAGATTTATCCGAACAACCCGACCATATCCAACAAAACTGGTTATTAACTTATCTTGATGTATTTGTACTAATTATTATGCTGGTGATCACCCTCATGGCTCTAAGTGACTTTGAGTCGTCAGGTCACCCATCAAAAAAGAAGCAAAACCTTAGCAGAAAAAACATTCAAAAAACAAAGATTATAGAAGAAAATTTACAAAAAACTATGCCTAGTTCCTCTGTTATTGCAAAACAAGACATTCATCAGCCAATAATTGAAAAAATTTCCAATGTAAAAAACATAAAAAAACCTCAGGATGAAAAAACTGCAGCTATTAAAGCATCCACAAAAAACAAATTACAAAAGCAGTTAACAAAGATGATTAAAGACCTAGGGCTAAACAACGCAGTTGATATGAAAGTTACTCTTGGTTATGCTCAGCTTGAAATACAAGACAAAATACTATTCAAATCTTCAGAAGCCAAGCTTTTAGAAAATGGAAAATCACTTCTTAAAAAACTAGCTCCATTATTAGATCAATCGCTAGGTTTAATTTTTATTGAAGGTCATACTGATAATCAACCGATAAAAACTGAAAAATTCCCATCAAACTGGGAGCTAGGAGCAACGCGTGCAACGAATGTTTTGCGTTACTTAATAACAGAGAATATTAGCCCCGCACGCTTAAGAGCTATGAGTAGTGCAGCAACAAAACCTCTAGCTGATAATTCTACCGAAGAAGGGAGGGAAAGAAACCGACGAGTCAGTATAATGATTCAGGTTGCAGACAAAATTTAATTAGTAAAAAATTTTACACGGTAACAGACTCATATCGTATCTGTTACCTTAATAAAAAAATAATACTAATTTAATTCTGGAGTCTTAAATTTAATTTCAATATTATTCCGCAAGCTTTCCAGAATACTAGAAAATTCAGACTGACCAAATGCCTTAGCCATATTGGTTTCAGCTAGCTCGATCTTACTCTTATCATCGCTAGTCATTATACCCTCCTTAACAGCAACGACATTAACTACTGTTTGGGCACCTGATGACTCTTCTACCGTTAACACAGTAGTTTTTCCCTCTACTGGTTTAGCAGCCTTAAAAACGTTCTGATTAACTTGCCAAGCCACATCTCTATTAGAACGAGTTAAACCAGAAATTTTCTGCACTTTCAGCCCCTGCCCTTCAATTGCTTCTTGCATTGTTTTTCCAGATAAAACGCTATTTTTAATTGCTTCTGCTTTTTCTAAAGCTATTTTCTTAGCCTTCTCTTTTAAAAGTGTTGCAACAATAACAGGTTTAACTTTCTCTAATTCTTTCGCTTTAGCTTCTTGATGCTCAGTCATTCTCAAAACAACTAATCTATCTGTTCCAATCTCAATTGGCTGACTATTATTCCCTTTTAAAATATCTTCAGAAAAAGCTGCATCAATAATAGCTGTCTCATTCAAAATATTCAATTTATTCGAAGAATCAGGTTTAATCTTTTTATCAAATAAACTTGTTTTCTTAACAACTAATCCTAATTCATCAGTTAAAATTTTCAGGCTATCAGGGTTTTCATAACTCAATTCAGTTAATGATTCACCCACCTCATAAAAAGTATTTTCTGCTAAAGACCTTTGAAACGCCACCGCTAATTCGTCCTTTACAGAATCAAATGATTTAACTGTTCCAGCCTTTAACTCCGTCACTTTAATTAGATGATAGCCAAATCCTGACTTTACGGGCTCAGAAACTTCCCCTAATTCTAAAGAGCCAGCAACATCTTCAAATGCTTTTTCCATAACACCGATATTAAAAAGACCTAAATCTCCTCCCTTTACTGCAGTCAATTTATCATCTGATAACTCTTTAGCCAAAACAGAAAACTCTGTATTTTGTAAAGCTACTTTTGCTTTTAAAGCTTTCTCTAGCTGCACCTTATCATCATCTGTATCTTTAGTAAAAGCAAAAAGAATATGGCTTATTTTACGCCGCTCCTTAGTTGTATACTGCTCTTTTTGCTCATCATAATACGTTTTCAATTGCTCACTTGTTGGCTGCACTTTTTTTGCCAGATCATCCAGAGATAATTCAACATATTCAACGGCAACCCGTTCTTCAGTCAAGAAAATATTCTGGTTTTTCTGATAATATGTCTGAATTTCTTCCGCTGAAGGTTGTTCTTTTAGTTGAGGTAAAGCTACAGAGACAAGCTCCACATCCCGAGTCTGGTTTTGTATTTTAAAAAAATTCTCAATATCCGCATTAGTCGCAAAACTGCTTTCTATAACAGTGCGTTGAAATTGCTCCATCATTAAAGCTTTTTTGATTCGATTAACAAATTCTCCAGATGACAATCTTTGAGAAGCTAATAGCGTTTTATATTGTTTATTATCAAACTTTCCATCAGTTTGGAAATATTCTAACTTTTGAATGAATTGTTTAGCTGATGTATCTGCTATCACTAACCCTTCATTTTCCACATGCTGAAATAAAACTTCATCTTGAATTAATTTTTCAAGTGCTTGTTTTTTTAGTGAACTCTCATCAATATTCATTCCAGCTAAATTCTGACTGTATTGCGAATACGCTCTATTTAAGTCCTCTTGATAAAAGTCTTTATCCCCAACACTCGCTACAGCGGTTTCAGTTCCTCCACCGGCATAGTTTTGAATACCCCACAAAGCAAATGGCACACAGATTAATATTAAAATAATCCATGAAAAAACACCCTTTGATTTTTCTCTAATCTTTAATAACATATATCTTGTCCTAATACGGAGTATAAGTGAAAAAGGAAACAATAAAAATAACTTCGACAAATATGCTTGGCGATTTATATACAGGCTAATACAGCGTTAAGATTTACAAAAAATTAAGTTTTTTTGCTTTTCTTAATGTTCTAGTCAGATAATATAACTGACGTTATTACTTGCATATTCCTGAGTAGGTTAATAAATTACAAACACGAAAAATACGATAACCAAAAAGTCAATTATTTTTATGCACTGAAACCTACTTTTGTACATAAATCTTATCATTAATGGTTATTCTTAGCTGGGCATAAATATAGCATAAATAACAAGTAAATTTTAAGCAAAAAAAAACCCCAAACCAAGCGATTCAGAGTTTCATTTTTTTGGCGGAGCGGACGGGACTCGAACCCGCGACCCCCGGCGTGACAGGCCGGTAT
>CAZZIX010000246.1:0-4117 GCA_964654345.1 uncultured Methylomarinum sp. | reverse complement strand
TGATAAGAAACAATACGATCAACTTCATTTTTAGCACCTAAAATTACAGGAACCCGTTGATGAATTTCTTTTGGCTTCAGCTCTAAAATACGTTCACGTCCAGTGCTACACATTCCACCCGCTTGTTCTACAATAAAACCAATAGGGTTAGCTTCATAAAGTAAACGTAATCGCCCTTCTTTAGTTGGGTCACGTAAATCAAAAGGGTACATAAAAACCCCACCACGAGTTAACACTCTATATACCTCTGCGACTAAAGAAGCAATCCAGCGCATATTAAAATCTTTGCCTCGAACACCATCGGCACCTTGTACACATTCTGAAATATATTGTTGAATAGGCGGTTCCCAGAAACGTTGGTTAGACATATTAATGGCAAATTCTTGAGTATCCTCAGGAATATTCATTTCTGGATGAGTCAGATAAAATTCACCAATCTCTTGATCCAAAGTAAAACCATTGACACCTTCACCTGTGGTTAAAATTAGCATTGTAGAAGGACCATAAAGAACAAAACCGGCACAGACTTGCTCACTACCTTTTTGTAAAAAATCCTCTGTTGTCGGATTGATTCCTTCATCACAACGTAAAATTGAAAAAATAGTGCCGACCGTTAAATTAACATCAATATTGGACGAGCCATCCAGAGGATCAAATAATGCCAGATATTTTCCACGGGGATATTGACCAGGAATTTTAATGGGATCATCATTTTCTTCAGAAACCATGCCAGCCAAATGTCCCGTCCATTTTAGAGCATCAATCATCATATTATTACTGATAATATCTAATTTTTTTTGAACTTCACCTTGTACATTTTCTGAATCAGAGCTTCCCCATGTGCCGATCAAATCACCTTGATTGACTAAATGTGAGATTTTCTTACAAGCAGTGAGAATATCATTTAAAAGTGAAGATAAATCTCCAGAAGCATCAGGACGTTTTCGTTGTTGTTCAGTAATAAACTGGGATAAGCTAACTTTATTTTCCATTAGGTGGTCTCCTTTAAAAACATAGCTAAGATTGTATCGTAAATTCTTCAATATGAAGAGGATAAAAATGTAGTTTACAAGCGAAATTTAATGGTTTAAATTAAGTTGAAGAAATAAGTTAAGTCTAAATAAATATCAAAAACAAATATTAAAGCACAATATATTGTGTTATTATTTTTATCAGCCACTACATGTGTGTTTTTGATCAAAGCTTACAATTAATTCGCTCTCTGCTTAACGTATTTACAAAAAAGGAAAACATTAATGACTGCACAGCTTCATGTCGTTGCCGAAAAGGTGACAGAAATTCCGTTACAAAGTGCCTCACTAGATATTTGGGATACGAAATACCGCTTAAAAAGTAAAGATGGAGTAGCGGTTGATAAGACGATTGATGAAACTTATCAACGGGTAGCAAAAGCATTAGCCAGTGTAGAAAAAGATAAAACTTTACAAGAGCAATATTATAAAGAATTTTTATGGGCATTACGGCAAGGTGTTATCCCAGCAGGACGAATTATTTCTAATGCGGGTGCACAAGCGCACAAGCCGGCTACCTCAACGATTAATTGCACGGTCTCTGGCTCAATAGCAGATTCCATGGATGATATTCTTAACAAAGTACACGAAGCAGGTCTTACCTTAAAAGCAGGGTGTGGAATAGGCTATGAATTTTCTACTTTACGGCCTAAAGATGCTTATGTTTCAGGTGCTGGCGCGTATACATCTGGCCCTTTATCGTTTATGGATATTTACGATAAAATGTGTTTTACCGTTTCATCAGCAGGTGGGCGACGGGGTGCACAAATGGCAACGTTTGATATTGCCCACCCAGATGTGGTTGAGTTTATCAGAGTAAAGCGTGAGGATGGCCGTTTGCGTCAGTTTAATTTGTCTTTACTTATAACAGCTGAATTTATTGACGCTGTTAAAAATGATAAATCATGGTCTTTGTCTTTTCCTGTGACTGAGAAGGAAGTGAAAGTTGATGATCTAGATCTTAAAAATAAAGAACTTATTGATTGGCGCGACTTACCTAATAAAGAGGGTTATGTTGTGAATGACGATGGTCTGGTTGCCTGCAAAATCACTAAAACCATGCCAGCACGTCGTTTGTGGGACATTATCATGTCATCAACCTACGACTACGCAGAGCCTGGGTTTATTCTGATTGATAAAGTCAATGAAATGAATAATAACTGGTTTTGTGAAAATATTCGGGCAACAAACCCCTGTGGCGAACAACCTTTGCCTCCATACGGAAGTTGTCTTTTAGGGTCAATCAATTTAACTCGATTTGTAGAGAAGCCATTTACAAGTCATGCACGTTTTGACTGGGAAACTTACCGTAAAACGATTCGAATTTTTACACGGATGCTAGATAACGTAGTAGAAATTAATGGGTTGCCACTAGAAAAACAACGAGATGAAATTACCAGTAAACGTAGGCATGGTATGGGCTATTTAGGCTTAGGCTCCACACTAACGATGTTAGGGCTAAAATATGGTGAAGATGAATCGTTAGAGGTAACGGAAAAAATCACTAAAACATTAGCTGTTGAAGGGTGGAAAGAAGGTCTCGTCTTATCAAAGGAAAAAGGTGCCGCTCCGATGATGAATCAGGAATTTATTGTTACGGGAGAAATGTTACATAAAAGACCTGAAATGAAAACAGATGGATACAAAAAAGGCGATAAAATTTTAGGTAAAATATTGCACGGAAAATATAGCCGGTATATGCAGCTTTTAGCAACAGAAGAACCAGAATTAGTGGCTGAGCTTATCGAACAAGGGGCACGATTTACCCATCACAGCTCCATAGCGCCTACAGGTACTATTTCTTTGTCTTTAGCGAATAATGCAAGTAATGGTATAGAACCTAGTTTTGCACATCATTATTCACGAAATATTATTCGAGAAGGAAAAAAGAGTAAAGAAAAAGTAGATGTCTTTTCTTTTGAATTATTAGCTTATAGAGAGCTGATCAATGCTGAGGCTATGCCATACAGTGAAGATCCAGCAGAGCAATTGCCAGACTATTTTATTTCAGCTGATGATATAACACCAAAACAACATGTTGATATACAGGCAGCAGCACAAAAGTGGATAGATTCATCTATTTCTAAAACAGCCAATGTCCCTACTGATTATCCATATGAAGACTTTAAGTCAATCTATGAATATGCTTATGATAAAGGTTTAAAAGGGTGTACAACTTTTCGTTTTAATCCAGAAGTATTTCAAGGCGTATTAGTAAAAGAAGCTGATCTGGAAAAAACAACCTATCAATTTACCTTAGAAGATGGTCATGTTATTGAAGTAAAAGGTAATGAAGAAATAGAATACGATGGTGAAATGCATTCAGCCGCTAATTTATTTGATGCACTAAAAGAAGGTTATTACGGTAAATTCTAATGATACATAAAATCACAAAAAAAATAGTAGCCTACAAAGTTATCAATGATGAAGAAAATAAAAAAATTGATAAAGTTGAAGAAGCCAAGCCTACCCTGGAAAGTATGCACGAAAATGTACAACGCCCAGAGGTGCTGTTAGGTTCTACCTATAAAATTAAAACGCCACAATCAGAACATGCACTTTATATCACTATAAACGATATGGTGTTAAATATGGGGACAGAACATGAAGAACGCCGACCCTACGAAGTGTTTATTAATTCTAAAAATATGGAGCACTTTCAATGGGTTTTGGCTTTGACTCGAGTGATTTCAGCTGTTTTTCGGAAAGGTGGGGATGTCACTTTTCTGGTTGAAGAAATGAAGGCGGTATTTGATCCTAAAGGAGGGTATTTTAAAAAAGGGGGTATCTTTATGCCATCTCTAGTTGCTGAGATAGGTCATGCAATAGAATCGCATATGAAATATATTGGTTTGATCGCAACAGAAGAAATGAGCGAACATCAAAAAAAGTATTTAGCTGAAAAACGGAAGGAATTTGAAGATAAGCATGGCGAATCATCAGCCAATGATGAAAACAGCTTTCCAGATAAAGCAATTTTATGTAGTAAATGCAGCACCAAAGCTATGGTGTTAATGGATGGATGTATGACTTGCTTAAATTGCGGGGAGAGTAAATGTGGGTAAAATTTACACGGACTTAAATGG
>CAZZIX010000245.1:0-4128 GCA_964654345.1 uncultured Methylomarinum sp. | reverse complement strand
ATCAGCAATCAGAACTGCGTATTGTAGAATTAGAAAAAAAATTACATTCTACTTTGTTACCTTTGGATGATGAAAAACAGCAATTGGATGAGTTTACTGAGAAAAAACAGGTACTGGAAGAAAAGCTACAACAAAACCGTCATCTTCAGCAAGAAACAGAAGCTGATATTAGTCATAAAGCTGAAGAGCATACGCAAACACAGCGGGCAATGGAGCTACAAAAAGAGTTGTTAGATAAAGTGAGGTTTGAGCAGCAAGATAGTAATGTAAGACAACAAACGATAACGGAACAATTAGAAGAAATTGATACAGATCCTGAGCAAGTATTACAGACCTTATCTGGCGATGCTGAGGAAGATGAATGGAAAAATAGGCTGGAGAATTTTACTAAGCAAATTAACCGATTAGGGTCAATCAATTTAACCGCTATTGAGGAGTATAAATCTCAATCAGAGCGGATGAATTTCTTGAATGAACAACATGATGACTTGATTGAAGCATTGAATACATTGGATCAGGCTATTAGCAAAATTGACAAAGAAAGCAGACTTCGATTTAAACAAACTTTTGATAAAATTAATTCAGGGTTACAAGCAAAATTTCCTAAATTATTTGGTGGTGGGCAAGCTTATTTAGAATTAACTGAAGATGATTTGCTGGAAGCGGGCGTTAATATTATTGCGCGTCCTCCTGGAAAACGTAATAGTTCTATTCATATGCTCTCTGGTGGGGAAAAGGCATTAACTGCAGTTGCATTAGTTTTTTCAATTTTTGACTTAAATCCCGCTCCTTTTTGTTTGCTGGATGAAGTTGATGCTCCATTAGATGATGCCAATGTGGTAAGATTTTCAGAAATGGTTGAAGAAATGTCTGAAACTGTTCAGTTTTTATATATTTCTCATAATAAAGTAACAATGGAAATAGCCAAGCAATTAGCGGGTGTTACGATGAAAGAACCGGGGATATCTCGAATGGTATCTGTAGATATTGAAGAAGCAGTAGACATGGCGGAAAATTAATGGATAAAGATATTTTAAGACTAGTTATTATTTCACTAGGTGTTTTTATAATGCTTTGTATGGTGTTGTGGAGTTTTTTTAAAAATAGAACACCTCGACGAGATATAAAATTTTATAATAAAAAAGATCCACTGGGTAAAATTGATGATTCATTAGTTATTAATACTGATAATGATGATTTTGATGTAGTCCCTTTAGGTGTTGTAACAGATGATGGATTGGTTCCTAACTCTGGTTTTGAGTCTGATCCTGATCCTATTTTTAATAATCAAGTTCAATCTAGGGAGAAGACGGATTATGCGCCTGTTAGCCAAGAACAATATGTAGAAACTGAGCCAGAGCCTGAATTTGAAATAGATGGTTTTAAAGAAGATGATTTAGATCTGATTAAACCACAAAAAAAAGATTCGAATTTTGAAGTTCCAAAAATAATTCAGATACATATATTTGCTTTAGATTACGAAGGGTTTAGTGGTAAGGATTTACGGGATGCTTTTCAACAAACCAACCTTACCTATGGTAGTTTAAAAATTTTTGAGCGGCTTGATTCACAAAATAGAGTGGATTTTGCTGTTGCAAGCATGATTGAACCTGGAACCTTTCCTGATCAAGATATGGAATCATTTACCTGTCCTGGTATTGTCTTTTTTCTACAACCTGCTGAACTAGACAATCCTTTGAGTGTGTTTGACGAGTTTATTAAAACAATTGAAATCATAGCGACAAGACTTGAAGGCGTTAAGTTAGATCATAAAAGAGAGCCTCTATCTAAAGAAACTATTAAGCAAATTCGTACTCACCTAGTTCAGAAATATCATCAGTCTTAGGAATGGGAAAAAATAAATTATAACGCTAAATTTTACAGCGTTATCGTTCGCTGTGGCGCGGTTTTTTGCGTATGTAAACTGTGCCTGAAACGATCGCTGGAGCGTATTCCTCATGCGATTAAAGGTGAAGTATTTTTAAGAAGTGGCTGACTATATCTCTCTCGTAGGTTAGGCTAACAGTTCTATCGTTAACCTAACATTTTTAGCATACCGTTTGTTGGGTTGCCAAAGAGACGGCAGCCCAACCTACAAATACCTACGTTTACTTCACTAGGAGTGAAGGCGATATATATCTGATTTTATTTCACCCGTAGAATAAAGCTGTAAAACTCTATAACCTGGTTTATTGTCATCCAGAGCATACTCTGTACTGTTAGGCTTAAACTGAAAACATGTTGATGGCATGCCTAATATTAATTTGTTATCTTTTACGATTTCTTGTTTTTGATGTATATGGCCACAGGTTATTGCTTTTACTTGTGAGTGTTGCTTAAGTACTGAGAACAATTCATCACTATTTTCGATTGTCATGGTATCTAACCAACGACTTTTTGTGGGTAGAGAATTGTGATGAACGGCAATTAAGGCATTCATCGTAGGGTACTCTTTTAATGAGCTGTCTAAAAAACCCAGTTCATTCGAATTTAAAAAACCGCCTTGAGTTCCTTCTTTTTTACTATTAAGACATATAATTTGCCAGTCTTTAAATCGAACGAGTTTGTCACAATTAACCTGTTCAGATTGTATAAATTGTTGCATTAACGAAAAATCATCATGGTTTCCAGGTAAGCATACCGCTTTAGTTTGATATTTTTCTAGTTCTTGGTGTATTCGTTGATAGTTAAATTGACATGGGTCTTGGGCTAAGTCTCCAGTCACTAGAATAAGGTCAAATTTTTTGTGCTTGGAAAAAGCATATTTTAGTACCTTGCAGAAAGATAACTCTGTATCAATATTACACATTTTTTCGCCTGATTTAGTCAATAGATGTAAATCAGAAATTTGTAAAATAGATAGAGCTTGTTCCATATTTATATTGCTTTACATAGCACTTTAGAATTTCTTTTATAATTATAAAACTCTTTTCGTTGCTTGGGTAGCCTGTCAATTTCAGTCGGTTTAAAACCGCGTTCAATAAACCAATGCATGGTTTGAGTTGATAAAATAAATAGTTTAGTTAGTTGTTGCGCTTTAGCTTTGCGAATAACATGTTCTAGTAAATTACTCCCACGAGCTGATTTTTGATAATCAATATGTACTGCAAGACATGCAATTTCTGCGGACTGTTTATCATCTAAAATATGAAATGCGGTACAGGCTATAATTAGCCCATCACGCTCTATGACAATATAGTCATCAATCTCCATTTCCAGTTTTTCTCGAGAACGTTTAACTAAAAGTCCTTGGTCTTCCAATGGTTTAATTAATTCTAGTATACCTGAAATATCATTTAGACAGGCTGCTCTGATTTCTTCATAGTTATTGGAACTGATTAGTGTACCTGAGCCATCTCGGGTAAATAATTCAAGCAATAAAGCTCCATCAATATGGCGATTGATTAAATGAACTCGTTTAACCCCTTGTTGGCAACTTTGAATAGCGGCATCTAATGAATAAAACAGAGAGTCTGGAATTGTTTTATCTTGTTGCAAAAATAATTCAGCTTCTTTGATAGTCATTTGCTGAATTAATTTCTGCTTTGATAAGCAGCTTTGCTCGGTAAACTGTATCAGTTTCTCAGCCTTTAAGGCAATAGCAACTTCTTTTGCAACTTGTTCTGCTGCTAAATTAAAGATTTCTCCCGTCGGGGAATAGCCAAGAGGGGAAATTAATACGACATTCTCATGATCTAATTGTTGTTGAATATTTTCATATTCAATACGTCGAACTTTCCCTGTATGTAGATAGTCAACCCCATCTATAATGCCTAATGGTTTTGCAATAACAAAATTTCCTGAAGCTACTTTTATTTTGGCACCTGCCATGGGTGAATTAGCGAGTCCCATAGACAACAAAGCTTCAATTTCTACGCGAACCAGACCAGCGGCTTCTTTGACACATTCAAGCGCTGTATCGTCAGTAATTCTTAAGTTTTTATGAAACTTAAAACTTAGGCTTCGTTGTTTTAATCGTTGATCAATTTGTGGACGGATGCCATGAACAAGAACTAAGCGAATACCTAAGCTTTTTAAAAGTGTAAAATCATGGATTAAGTTATCACAACTATCCATAATCATTTCACCATTAAAGTAAATGACGAACGTTTTATTTCGATGGGCGTG
>CAZZIX010000244.1:0-4129 GCA_964654345.1 uncultured Methylomarinum sp. | reverse complement strand
TATCTGCTCGCAAAGCTACTGTTTTTCTACTATCTCCAGAAGATAAGCTAGCTACAACGCCTGTCTTACCCAATCCATTGTGAACCTTCAAGCCAAAACTTTTAAGCTTTGAGCTAATGAACTTTGCTGTATTAATTTCCTCAAAAGCTGTTTCGGGGAATTGGTGAAAATGTTGCCGCCAATCTCGCATTTCAGAATGCATGGCTTCAATTTCTTTATAAATGTTCATTATTTTTTTGCGAAGTATAAAGGTGTTTTCTCTATCTAGCCCGCTTCAAGGTATTTTTATCAAAATTACGATCTGTCAGTCCTGTTTTAAATTGATAATTACTCCACAATAAGGTGGTATCTTTTTTAGTTAAATGATTAACCATTTCTAGGCGATCTGCTCGCCAGTACTGATTTAAGTATTGCTTATAATCATGAAGGGTCAGGGTTTTTAATAATGCATCTTTTCGATCATAGTATTCAGTTTTAACAATCATATAAATCTCTTTGTCTATCCAGACGATTGAACGCTTATAGCCTGAATGCTTATATTCAGGATAACGTTCTATAACAAAAACGTCTTTACCATCCAGTAAGTCATCTTTTATCCATTTGTAAGAATATTTTTCAACTTCTTGCGACGAAATATCTTCATAAGCAAATTCACTGCCCATAAATGGCCCTGATTTATTAGAAGATGAAATACGTTTAATTCGCTTTAATGCAGGCAAATATAACCACTGGTCATCTGCTTTAGTCGCATGAGTAAAGCTTAAAAAAGCAGTGCCTTTTATGTCTCTAGGTGAATTAAAAATATTTAGGCTTTTATCGCCATCTCCTTTAACTTCTAATTCTTTATGATGGATTTCACGTTTACTTTCCTGTCCTTGAGCATTGCGTAAAATCATTGTCAGGTCGGTAGTAGAATCGCCCCAGCCAGTGTCTCTTTTTTCCGCTTCAATTATAATTGCCAAGCCTTTTTCTTCGGGTGTTTCAGCATTAATTACGAAGGGTAATGTTAGCAAGAGTATTGCAATATAATTATGCATATTTTTTTTCCTCAAATTTCATTAATAGTGTAGGTAGCAATAAAAAGTCTGCAATTAAAGCAAAAGCAATGACTATTGCAGTTAATAGCCCCATGCCGGAGTTTAATTCAAAACTGGAAAGTGATAATACGAGAAAGCCTGCAATTAAAACAACAGAGGTAACTACTAAGGCTCGACCGACTGTTGAAAAAGCATAAATTACTGCATTTTCGGGGCTTAAACCTTGCTCTCGTCTGGCGCGTAAATATTTACTTAGAAAGTGAACGGTATCATCAACCACAATTCCTAAAGTCATCCCTGTAACGACTGAAAGGGCTAGCCCCACTTCTCCAACAATTAATCCCCATAAACCAAAGCCTAAGGCGGCAGGAACCAGATTAGGTAATAAGCTGATCAGTCCAATTTTTAAGGACTTAAAAGCGAATATCAAGATGATAGAAATCATAAATAAGGCTAAGGTTGTCCCTATCAACATACTTTTAATATTTCGCTTACCAATATTGGCAAACATAAGTCCTGTTCCAGAACCTGGGTCAGCAGATAAATCAATATGGGTGGTGTTTTCTTTTAACCAGGCATAAGCTCGATTATTTAAGGCGATTAATTCATTGCTTGATAGTGTTTGTAACGATGAAATTAGGCGGATAGATGATTTATCTACATCAATCTGGTTATTTAAATCCAGCCCATAAGGCAGGGACATCTCATAAAGTAATAAATATTGAGCTGATAATTCACGTTCTTCTGGAAGCTTATAAAAGTCCATATTATCCCCGTGCATATTTTTATTTAAGCGGGTGATAATATCTGTCAATGTCGCAACATGCGTCGTTTCTGGTTGTTCTCTATACCATGTTGAAAATGCTTCTACATCCTTTAAAAACCCAGGGTTATTGATACCACCTGATTCGCCTGAGGATAAAGAGTATTCTATGTTGTAAACGCCAGTTAGGTTATCCACTGTAAAGTCTGAATCAACTCTATATTTGACTGTTTCATCAAAATAATTAACAAAAATATCGTTTAGCTCATTTTGTGGCAAAAATGCAATGAGAAAAACAGTGATATTAACCATAATCCACAATAACGGTTTGCGTTTATTGACAACCATTTTTCCAAAACGGGTCATTAATGGATCATCATCATTTTGGATTGGCTTAGTCCAAAAAGGTAGAAGAGACATCATGGCAGGTAAAAAAGTCATGGAAAGAATAAAGGCAACGGCAACCCCAATAGCAACAAAATTTCCAAGATGCTGGAAGGGAGGAGCATCGGAAAAATTCATACTTAAAAAACCAAGGCAGGTGGTTAAGCTGGCAAGAAAAACGGGTTGTAAGTTGAGTCGAATAGTTTCTTTAATCGCATCCACTTTGGCTTTCCCATGTTGTAAACTATGTAGAAATGTAACGATAATATGGACTGAATTAGCAATAGCAATGGTTAAAATCATCGTTGGTGCAGATGCGGAAGGGGGCGAAATTGGGTAGCCAATATATCCGCCAATCCCCATAGCAGCCAGAATAGAACAAATAATCACTAGCATAGTTAGAATTGTTCCTGTAAAACTTTTGGTTAATATAATTAACATCAGGAGCATAACGCTAAAACTAATGGGAACTAGCTTTGCCATATCGCCACGGGATGCTTCGCCAAAAGCATTATTCATCATAATCATGCCAGAAATATGCACATTAATATCTGGATGGGCTTGCTGGATCTCCTCAGCGATTTTTCTGGAAAAACTAACCACCTCAGGTGTTTCTTTATTCTCGTCTATACCGGGTAGCAGAATGGTGACGTTTACACCCGTGACATGTGCTTTTTCTGGAATAAACCGTTTTATCAGTAACGGCTCTTTCATTGATACCTCTTTTATTTTAGCAATGTCTTTAGCTGATAAATTTTCCGCATCCTCAAATAGGTCTCGAACTATAAGGTCATCCTCTTCGGCTTCTGTAAATTGAAAATTAGAAAGAGAATCGACTCTGGAAGAGTAGGGGATTTGCCATGATTTGTCTGTTATCTCTTCAACTGCTGCTAGTACATCGGGAGTAAAAACATCACCACTTTTGGGTTCAAGCACAAAGAGTACATTGTCATTTTTTGAGTATTTTTTTTCAAGTGCTTCAAAGGCTAATAGCTCTGGGTTTTCTGCACTAAAAAAAACGCGGTAATTATTAGTAAACGATAAGTACTTACCACCACTCGCTGCCAATGCTACTAGAATTAATGTTAGAGGGATAACGATCCAGCGGAATTTTACAATCCATTCACCTAGTTTATTTTCAATTGTTTTCATTATTTTATTCTCAGTGATGATTTAGTGCGAGGAATCTAAAAGAGATAAGTAATTATTTACTTGTATTTTATAGGTAGCCATAAATTCACTTTTGCTAAGCGTTAATTTTTCGACTAGGAATAAAGAAATTAAACCATGACCAAAGGCCCAAATAGCGATAGCAATTTGATCAGTGTTCTGGTTTTTAAAATGACAATTATCCACCAAGTGATGATGGTATAAATAGGATTCCCTCATCTCTTCTGCACCTTTTTTATTAAGATTTTTTAGGCCAGTTATTTGACGAGAACTCATAAACATTGTCTCGTAATAACCTGAGTGCTCCATCGCAAAATGCATATATTCAAGCGAAGACCTTTGTAATTTAGCTAGCGGGGTAGTCTCGGGTTCACATCGCTTCAAGTAAGAGAAAAACACTCTAAACCCTGTTAGTAAAACATTAAAAAGCAACTCTTCTTTATTTGCAAAATGTCTATAAATAGCTGTGGCACTAATGCCAGTACTTAAAGCAACTTTCCGCATTGAAAAACCAATATAGCCATGTTCTAAATAAACATCTCTAGCAGAAGCAATGATCTTTTCTTTCATGTTAACAGTGTTAACTATTTGATCTAGCCTGTCAAGTAAATCGGCTACGATTAAAAGTGAAGTATTATCATACTTTTCTGTTTTTTGCGATAATAGACAAAAGAAAAAGCACATACTCTCACGTAGGTTAGGCTGCCGTCTCTTTGGCAACCTAACATGGATAATCGTGCGGATGTTAGGTTAACGAAAGAGCCGTTAGCCTAAC
>CAZZIX010000243.1:0-4140 GCA_964654345.1 uncultured Methylomarinum sp. | reverse complement strand
AAAAATATACAATCAATTTCATTTGTAAACAGCGACTTTTTAAACTATACCCATTCATCAGAGTTAGTTGACTATGTTGTAACTCCTTTTTCTTTTTTTTATCTTCATTAGCTCTTGTATAAAAAAGATGGCTCTAACATATCCTAGGCAATTGCTCTCCACTAAAAAGATCTAATACACGACTAATTCCCAACATTGATTCAAGTGTGACGACTCCCTTTGCATGAGTATCTGCTACTTTACCAATAACACAGGCTTGGTTTCCTAAAACATGCTGATGCAAAATAGCCAGAGTCTTTTTACTTTCTGATTCCGGAACAAAAAGAATAAAACAACCTTCATTCGCAATATACAAAGGATCGAATCCCAAAATTTCGCAGGCACTTTTTACATCCTCGTGTACAGGTAACGAAGTCTCACTCATTTCAAAATGATGTTGAGATGTAGTCGCCAATTCAATCAATCCACCAGCCAATCCTCCGCGAGTTAAGTCTCGCAGACAATGAATCTGAATGTCTGCGTTAACAAGGTTTTGGACTAAACCTGAAACATTAGCGCAATCACTTTTAATATTATTTTCAAACCTTATGCCTTCTCGCTCCAACATAATTGCAATACCATGACGAGCTAAATCACTATTGATAATAATATGATCACCTGGTTGAATATTATCGGGTGCAACGGTAACATTATCTGCAATAAGCCCTATGCCAGCGGTATTAATATATAAACCATCACCTTTACCCTTATCAACAACTTTGGTATCGCCCGTTACAATAAGGACGCCTGCTTGCTTGGCGGTTTCTTGCATAGATTGCAAAATCCGTTGCAAATCTTTAATTGCAAAGCCTTCTTCAATAATCAAAGAGCAGCTCATATAAAGTGGTTTTGCAGCAGACATGGCCAGGTCATTGAGAGTGCCACATACTGCCAGTTTGCCAATATCGCCACCTGAAAAAAATAATGGATCAATAACATAGGAATCGGTCGTGAATGCCATTTTTGAACCGTTGATATCAACCACTGCACTATCCTGTTTTTGGTTGAGAATAGCATTACTAAAAATAGGTCGAATAATGCCGTCGATTAACTGTTGCATCATCCGTCCTCCGCCCCCATGAGCCATCACAATCTGTTCATATTGAAGGGGTAAGGGACAGCTGGGTTTAAATTCATCAGTCATGAGAACGATACCGATAATAAGCCGCACAAGCACCTTCTGACGAAACCATGGTTGCACCCAGTGGATGTTCTGGTGTGCAGGTTTTAGCAAATTCAGCACAAGCATCTGGTTTTAACAATCCTGTTAATATTTCTCCACTACGACATTGATTTGAAACTTGGATTTTAATGGATGCAACAGAAAAACGATTCTCTGCATTCCAGTCAGCATACTCTTCTGAAATAGCTAAACCACTTTCAGGAATTTCAGCTAAGCCACGCCATTGTTGATCAACAATGTTAAATACTTGCTGTAATAGCTGCTGAGCTGGTTGATTGCCTTGTTGCGTAACCACTCGACTGTATTGGTTTTCTACCTCAGCACGTCCTTGTTCCAATTGCTGAATACACAAATATATTCCATGTAAAATGTCTACCGGTTCAAACCCGGTAATCACAATGGGAATATTGTATCTTTCTGTAATAGGTAAATATTCATGATAACCCATGATGGTACAGACATGTCCAGCGCCTAAAAAACCTTGCACAGTATTCTCTTTTGAGCTTAGCAATGCATCCATAACAGGGGGTACTCGAACATGACAGGCAAGTACAGAAAAATTTTTTAACTTCAATTGTTTTGCCTGATAAATAGCCAAGGCAACTGTGGGTGCTGTCGTTTCAAACCCCACACCAAAAAACACCACTTCATTTTCAGGTTTTTCTTGAGCTAGTTTCAATGCATCTAAAGGAGAATAGACGATACGAATATCGGCTCCTAAAGCCTTCAAACTCAATAAATCTTGCTGTGATCCAGGGACTCGCAACATATCACCAAAAGAACAAAAAATTACATCCATTTGTTTGGCAATTTCCAGTGCTCTATCTATAGAGTGCAACGGCGTAACACAAACAGGACAGCCTGGGCCATGAATAAGATTAATGTAATCAGGTAATAATTGGTCTATGCCATGTTTTATGATGCTATGCGTTTGTCCACCACAAACTTCCATAATATTCCAGGGTTGAGTGGTGATTTTTTCAATTGCATTTAGCAGTTTTTTTGCTATTTTAGGGTCTCTGTATTCATCAACATATTTCACTGGTTAGCCTCAAAGTCATCCAGTTCCTGAAAAGCGTTTAAGCTTTCTTTGGCATCTTCCTCATCAATCAGGGAAATAGCAAAACCTGCATGTACAATCACATAATCGTCCAGTTTTGCCTCTGGCAGATAGGCTAAGCTGATCTCTTTGCTGATGCCAGAAAAATCAATCTGTCCCATACGAGAAAGAGGATCATTTTCGAAAATCTTGATTATTTTTCCAGGTACGGCTAAACACATAGGTTTTATCCTGTTAATACAGTGGAATAGAGTTGTCCTAAAGCCAGTCCACCATCATTAGGGGGGACTTTTTCATGAGTGTAAACCGTAAAACCAGCCGTTTCTAGTTTTTTAATACATCTTTCCGTTAAATAGGCATTTTGAAAACAGCCACCGCTTAACACTATTTTTTGTTGTTGGGCTTGATGTGCAAGGTTCAACATAATGTCTGCCAATGTATTATGAAACTTTGCTGCAATTTTATGTTTACTAAGATGAGTTAAATCCTCCAAAATTTCAATGATCATGGGCTGCCAATCAATAATGAGTGGTTGATTTTTTAATAGTAAATATGAATAACTGTCTTCTGTGACCTCTAAGCTTGCCTTTTGTTCTAATAACATGGCTGCCTGTCCTTCAAAATTATTAATATGGCATAGATCCAACAAACTGCTTACGCCATCGAATAACCTGCCTACACTCGATGTATAAGGTGTATTTAGCTGTTTATTTAAACTTTGCTGCAATAAATATTTTTCTTGTTGAGAGAAGGTGGATAAAAAATCCAGGTTTTTATGTTTAAATATGTCGTTTGAATATATTTCATAAAGCAACCCCAGTGCTGAACGACGTGGTTCGTTTGCTACTTTATCCCCACCTACTAAGGGAAAAGGCTTAAAGTAAGCATAACGCTGAAAGTTTTGTTTGCTTAGCAGTAAACATTCCCCGCCCCAAATAGTGTTATCCAGTCCTAAACCAGTTCCATCCCAAGCAAAACCCAAGACAGGAGGCTGCAAAGCATGCTCTGCCATACAAGATAAAATATGCGCATGATGATGTTGCACAGCCTTTTTCTTTATCGGTAGCTGATTAGCCATCATGGTGCTGTGATAGTCAGGGTGAAGATCATGAATAATAGTTTCTGGTGCAATAGAATAAAAATGCTGACAATCAACTAATGTTTGTTGAAATAGATTTTGTGAATCTAAACAACTCAGCCCCCCTAAATGTTGACTTAAAATAAGCTGATTGCCCTGACTAACAGCCACTGTATTTTTCATCTGTCCCCCTACAGCCAACTGTTCAGGTAGTGATTGGCTTATAGTAACAGGCATCGGTACAAAACCTCTAGCCCTGCGAAGTACCGTCGGTTTGTTATTAATCACCCTAATTATAGAATCATCTAAAGGACGAATAATATCTCTATCATGGCTAACAAAAAAGTCAGCAATATCAGTAAGTCTGTTTAGTGCTTGCGACTCTGTAATGCAGATAGGCTCGCCACACCTGTTACCACTGGTTGCAACGAGGGGAAAGTTAAAATCGTTAGCCAATAAATGATGCAAAGGAGAGGACGGTAACATAATGCCTAATACATTATTATTGGGTGCAATGGCATCAGCAATACGGCTTGTTTTTAAACGCTTTAAAAGTACTATGGGGCTTGCATAGGAAGTTAACGCCCGTTCTTCTGTTCTGCTTATTTGGCAAAGCAGTTTTGCACTGGCTAAATTTTTAACCATCAATGCAAAGGGTTTTTCAGGCCGCTGTTTTCTTAATCTTAATTGCTTAACTGCATTTGAATTGCTTGCATCTACAAATAATTGAAAGCCACCTACACCTTTTATAGCAATGATCTTTCCCTGTTTCAAATAATC
>CAZZIX010000242.1:0-4149 GCA_964654345.1 uncultured Methylomarinum sp. | reverse complement strand
AAGGTGTTTGGACTTGCCTTTATCGTATTAGGCATTGTAATAACAAGCCGAGCATGACAGTTCTAAAACATCATTCTTCAATTAAATAACTTTCAACCCAAGTAGTTTTGCTGCCTTCTATTGTTGAAGTGAAATATATTCTATTTCCTAACGCAACTGGTCTGGATAATGGAATACCTGAACCAACCATTGAGGTTTTTGCAATTAATTTCCCATCTCTAATACGAACTCCATAAAGTGTTCCTTTTTTACCAATTTCAACCACCCAAACTACTTCACCATGCTTAGCTAATGTAGTAATCAAAGGCAATGTTGGAGCAGAACGAAACTTTTTTGTAGCTTCTGGATCGGAGACTTCAGGATACTGCCAAAAAATTTCAAAATGTGGTTTTCCATTTGTAGAAATAATTTTTAAAGCAATAATTCCAGCAATATGACTCTCATCTGAAACAAAGGTAGGAATAATCACTACAGGTGTACCATCAACCATTGAAACCACAGGATGAGTCACCATCATTCCCCGCCAAGATAACTTACAAGGGTCTTTTTTCGTCCCACAAGTTTCTATTAGCTGTTTGCGATCAAACATAGTGCCTAAATGATCTGCATCCAATAAGTAAACAGCACCTTCTTTACTCGCCTGAACAATGACCGATTGTTTGCTATTAAGCTGTATTTTTACTGGAGCATTGGCGCCTAAATCATAATCCATCCAGGCAACACACTCCGCAAAAGAAAGTTGATCACATTCACCCGTTACGGGTTTTAACGGCTTATCACCTTGTTTTAACCGAGGAATAAATAAGTTTTTGCAAGATTTAATACAAGCCAAAGCAGGGTTGACTGGATTAAAGTTTTTACATAACGCTGCATCACATTCAGGATTAAATGCCAGACCTGATTTCACACGCATCAGCGTATTTCCATAATCATGTCTCGCCAAATCTAATTGCCCATTTCCTGTAGGTACTAATAATTCATAATCATTATTACTATATTCAATTTGTGGCCCAGCGGGTGTCCATATGCCGCCAGCACAGATCATTTCACGTGTACCCGCCTCAACATTTACTTTGCACTGACTTTCTGGGGTAGTCAACAAGACATTTTTAATTGCATACTTAACGCCTTTATTTTTCCAGGCATCCATATCAATCTCAAATAACCAGCCATGAAAAGGCTGAATATCCCCTGCATTACCAAAAGCTACATAGCTATATCCTAATATAGACCCAGATTTTTTTGCATGCTTTACTTCAGAATGTGAATAAGCATATGAAGCATCAAATTTTACAGTTGCTTTACCATCAGCTTGAGGCTTTTCTGCATTTAATTCTAATATAGGGAATTTTGGATTCACTTGATAGGTTGAAATATCTACCACCGCGACTCGATGGCTTTGACGCCCTCCTTTTCCTTGCATTTGATAAAGAACAATCAAGTTTTTTCCTATCTTTACAGGTGTTGATACAATATACACTTGTAGATCAGGAGAACCAGGAATATGAACTCTTCCATTTTCCTGTCCCGTTTCTGCATCAATAAAAATAATCGTACCATCTGTAGTAGGTACAATAATTTGTGGCTTAGCTTTAGTTGATACATCAAGCAACGGTGAGGCAAGGTTTGTTGCTCCATACTTAATTGATGGATTTAATGCAGTGGGAAACTGACGTGTCAATTTTACAGGGAGCGCCTCACTCATTACCTTTAATGGCAACGATAACAAGGTTAGCAACATGATAAAACTTTGAAAAGTTCTTGGAAAAAGAGATATAAAATGCATATGTATTAAGACCTAGGAAAAAATACAGAGTTCACAAAACTAAAAAATATAATTATTGATTGATGCGTACAATAGTTACAACAAAAAAGAAAGCACCAATTTTAACGTAAACTACTATGTTGAAAATATCAGAATACCTCACTATCCCCGATAATGACATTGAAATTTCAGCCATTCGGTCACAGGGCGCTGGAGGACAAAATGTTAATAAAGTATCTTCAGCCATTCATCTGCGTTTTAATATTCATACATCTTCCTTGTCTGAATATTATAAACAACGAATTTTAAATTTTCGAGATAACCGTATCAACAAAGAAGGTATCATTGTAATCAAAGCCCAACAACACCGAACCCAAGAAAAAAATAAAGTTGCTGCTCTTGAGCGTTTAAAAGAGATTATTAACCGAGCACTTGCTACCCAAAAAATTAGACGACCCACTAAACCAAGCAAGGGGTCTAAAAAAAGGCGAATGGATAACAAAGCCCGTAGAGGTAAAACAAAAGCACTTAGAGGTCGAGTTTTGGAATAATAACTTTATATTATTCTGACACCTGACTCGCTAAATAATCATCATAAGTCCCTCGAAAATCAACAATACCTGTCGATGTAAATTCAAGTATCCGTGTTGCTAAAGATGATACAAATTCCCTGTCATGACTAACAAAAATCAAAGTCCCTGGATAGTTTTCTAAAGCTAGATTCAGTGCTTCAATAGATTCCATATCCAAGTGATTTGTTGGTTCATCTAAAAGCATAATATTGGCACGTTGCAACATTAGCTTACCAAAAATCATTCGTCCCTTTTCTCCACCAGAAAGAACACTGACCTTTTTTTCAATATCATCTTGTGAAAATAACAGACGCCCTAAAGTTCCTCGTATAACTTGATCATCATCACTTGGTTTACGCCATTGTTCCATCCATGCAAATAACCCCATATCTTCTTTAAAGTCAGCTGCATGATCTTGTGCGCAATAAGAAATATCAGAATTTTCAGACCATTTCACCTTACCAGTCGTAGGTTCTTCATCACCAATCAGGCATTTCAACAAGGTTGTTTTACCAATCCCATTTGGACCAATTATCGCAACTCGCTCTCCAACCTCTACCATCAAATTAAAATCTGTAAACAGCTCTTCATCGAATTGTTTACTTAAGCCGTCTAACTCAAGAGCTAGGCGGTGAAGCTTTTTATCTTGATCAAAACGAATAAAAGGATTTTGCCGACTTGAAGGTTTTATTTCTGCTAAATTAATTTTTTCTAATTGTTTAGAGCGAGAGGTTGCTTGTTTTGATTTAGATGCATTTGCTGAAAATCGACTGACAAAAGCTTTAAGCTCAGAAATCTGTGTCTTCTTTTTGGCATTTTCAGACTGTAACCTTTCTATCACTTGGGTTGCAGCCGTCATATATTCATCATAAGAACCGGGGTAAATCCGTATTTCACCGTAATCTAAATCTGCCATATGACTGCAAACACTGTTCAAAAAATGTCTATCATGGGAGATGATAACCATAGTACAGTTACGTTCGTTTAATACCCCTTCTAACCAGCGAATAGCGTTAATATCTAGGTTGTTTGTTGGCTCATCCAATAACATAATATCTGGCTCGGAAAAAAGGGCTTGTGCAAGTAATACTCTTAATTTCCAACCAGGAGCAACTTCACTCATTGGGCCATAATGTTGTTCTACAGGAATACCGACGCCTGCTAATAATTCACCTGCTCTTGCCTCTGCTGTATATCCATCCATTTCAGCAAACTCTGATTCAAGATCAGCAGCACGCATTCCATCCGCTTCCGTCATTTCAGGATTTGCATAAATAGCATCACGCTCTGATTTTACAGCCCATAATTCTTCATGTCCCATAATAACGGTGTCTAGCACAGCAAATTCTTCGTAAGCAAATTGATCCTGCTTTAATTTACCAATTCTTTCATGAGGATCTTTTGAAACATTACCAGAGGAAGATTCAAGATCTCCTCCCAGAATTTTCATAAAAGTTGATTTTCCACAACCATTGGCTCCAATAAGTCCATAGCGATTTCCATTTCCAAACTTAACGGAAACGTCTTCAAATAAAGGTTTGGCACCGAATTGCATTGTGATATTTGCTGTTATAAGCATAAATTATTTTTAAAAGATAAAATTAAAGGAACCTAAAGTAACTGGAAGCAAATAACTTTAACTTAAAATAAAGTTATTTCTTAATATACGATCGCATTACCAGTTCAAGTCGCAGAATAATACCAGCATTAAAAAAATTAAAAAACTATTTTATAAATTTTAATATGCATCAAATTTGATTAAGGTATTTGTCAATTTTTATATACTAATAGTTTATAGACTATGTCCTTAAG
>CAZZIX010000241.1:0-4153 GCA_964654345.1 uncultured Methylomarinum sp. | reverse complement strand
ATGGAACAAGAGAATACTCATTACAAATAGGAATAAATAATTAGTATCTTGTCTGTAATCATATAAATTATTCCATGCACGCTTCTAACCATCTACAGGCGAGACTTTAACAACAACACCCAATTTCGGATGATCTAGATAATGGATTTCATTTAATTTAAAACGGCGTTTTTCATTTAAGCGATAGATAACAGGTTCATCATACATCTCTGGAGAATACTCTATATCCGTAATCATATGAATAAGGTGCCCCCGCTGTAGCATAAAAAAACCCTGAATTGTTCTTTCTGCATTACTTATTTTTACCGCACGACTATAACTATTAGCTTTAACTTTTTGAATCCAGGCTTCATACAATAAGGGTTGATAACCATTATCACCTGCTAATTTTGAATAGCTTTCTTTTAAACTTAAATCTGTAGTGTTTACATTTTCAAATTCAGACCTATTAGTGATTTTTCTAGGCCATTCTATATGACTTTCAATTTGTTCAAAGACTTCTGTGCTAACATCATCTTGTGTAAACACAATTATCTCTATTTTATATGAGCGCTCAACTGCTTGAACATTAGTATAGAAAAACAATCCTAATATAAACAACTTAAACAAAATGTGTTTCATTCTATTTCCTTTAAACATTTGTAAGTTCTGGGGTTAATTGTTCCAATAATTCAGTGATAAAGTTTATTTTTTCATCTACCGTTTCAAAGGGTTTACTGAATTTTAATTTATCTACACCATCAAATTTATAACATTGAGGTTGTGTTTGTATTAGTTTAATTAACTGATCTGTGTTAATTTTAGGTTCTTTAGTAAAGACCAATCGCCCTCCTGCAATATGCGCATCAACTTTCTTAATCCCTAATGGAACAGCTTGTTGTTTTAATGTGGTTACGCTAAACAAAGTTTTTACTGCATCGGGTAATAAGCCAAAACGATCAATCATTTCTACTTTTAAAGCACGTAATTCTTCCTCTGTTTCGGTACTCGCTATTCGTTTATAAAGTACTAATCTGGCATGTATATCAGGTAAATAATCTTCTGGTATTAAGGCTTGGGCTTGTAAATCTACTTCTGGCCCAGTTTCCATCGGTGCATCAAGTTCTGGTTGCGTACCCGATTTCAATGCATTAACTGCACGTTCTAATAACTCTGTGTATAAAGTAAAACCAATTTCCTGAATTTGACCACTTTGTCCATCACCTAATAACTCACCTGCCCCTCTAATTTCCATATCGTGTGATGATAGCATAAACCCTGCACCCAGTTCCCCTGCGGCATCAATAGCCTCTATCCGTTTAACTGCATCTTTGCTCATCAAAGGTTTTGGAGGTACGATTAAATAAGCATAAGCTCGATGATGTGACCGCCCTACCCGTCCACGTAACTGATGCAATTGTGCCAAACCTAATTTATCAGCTCGGTTAATAATAATGGTATTGGCACTGGGCACATCAATTCCACTTTCTATAATCGTGGTACTTAGCAATAAATTAAAACGCTGATGATAAAAATCCAGCATAATCTGCTCTAATTCACGCTCAGCCATTTGCCCATGGGCAATTTGTACTCTAGCTTCAGGGACTAACTTCTCTATTTTCCTCGCCATTTTATCCATCGTTTTCACATCATTATGTAAAAAGAAAACCTGCCCTCCCCGCATCATTTCTCTTTGACAAGCTTCTTGAATCTGAACATCGATCCATTCATTGATAAAAGTTTTAACCGGATGTCGATTTGGTGGGGGAGTAGCAATAATCGAAATATCTCGTAACCCAGACATTGCCATATTTAAAGTCCGTGGGATAGGTGTTGCAGTCAATGTTAATAAATCCAATTCATGGCGTAATTTTTTAAAATGTTCTTTTTGGCGAACACCAAAACGATGTTCCTCATCAATAATCACTAAGCCTAAGGCTTTGTATTCTATTTCTTTAGAAAGTAGCTTATGAGTACCAATGACAATATCGACCTGCCCATTTTCTAATTGAGACATGGTGATTTTTTGCTGTTTAGTAGAAACAAATCGAGACATCACCTCAACGCGTACTGGCCAATCAGCAAACCGATCTCTAAAATTCTGAAAATGCTGCTGAGCTAACAAAGTAGTAGGCACTAAAATAGCAACTTGTTTACCACTTTGTACGGCAATATAAGCGGCCCTCATCGCCACTTCAGTTTTACCAAAACCTACATCACCACAAACCACCCTATCCATTGATTTTTTATCTTGCATATCCAGATAAATCGCATCAATGGCTGTTTGCTGGTCAGGCGTTTCTTCAAAAGGAAATTCAGCCACAAACAAGTTATACTCAACATCATCAATTGTAAACGCATGCCCCGGTTTAGCTGCCCGTTTAGCATGAACATCCAACAATTCAGCCGCCACATCTCTGGCTCGTTCCATGGCTTTTTTCTTGGCTTTACTCCAGCGATCACTCCCTAGTTTATGTAGTGGCGCACTTTCTGCACTTGCCCCACTATACCGACCAATCAACTGTAGTGAAGAAACGGGGACATATAATTTATCGTCATTTGCATAGCCAAGCTTTAAAAACTCAGCTTCAATGCCGCCCACTTCAATGGTTTCCAATCCTAGATAACGCCCTACCCCATGTTCTTGATGAACAACAGGCGACCCTACTGTTAATTCATTTAGATCATTAAAAATATTTTCCAGCTCTTTAGCGGCAGACTTTCGTCTTCTACGTCGCTGCTTAACTTTTTCTCCACTCAATTGCCTTTCAGTAATAATGGCAATAGCTGGATCAGTTAATATTAGACCATGATCCATTGGGGCAACTAAGATACAAGTGACTTGTTCTTCATCTAAAAATGCCTGCCAGGATTGCACCTGTTTTAAACTAATTTTATAATGTTTAAGCTTCTCAATCAGTCCTTCTCTATGCCCTGCCGTTTCTGCAACAAAAATGACTTTACCGCTAAAGTTATTAAGAAATGCTAATAGTTGTTCCGCTGGCTGTTTTTTTCGATCATCTATGGTTAGATCAGGTAGTGCATTGCAATTGAATGTATTCCCATCATTTAATTTTTTGCTAAGGATTACCCTAGAAAACATTTCTATTTTCTGACGTAATTCATCTTCCGATAAAAATAATTTAGCCGGTTCTAAAAGTGGGCGATGAATATCATATTTCCGCTGCTGGTAACGTTCTTCAGCTTCATGACTAAACTGCTTCGCCGGATCATCATAGTTTTCTGGTAACACCAACGCTGTGGTGTCTGGTAAATAATCAAATAAAGTTTCTGTAGTTTCAACAAACAACGGAAAATAATATTCTATTCCGCCTGGGGCTATCCCTTTGCTAACATCCAGATATAAAATATTCTTGGCTGATACTTCAGGAAATTGCTCTCTAAATGCTTGGCGAAATTGCTTTATTGCCTCATCCGTAAAAGGAAATTCTCTGGCAGGAAACAATTTGATCTCATCAATTTTTTCTAATGATCGTTGTGTTTCAGGATCAAACGTTCTTATTGATTCAATATCTTCATCAAATAGTTCAATCCGGTAAGGCAGTTTGCTACCCATAGGGAATAAATCAACAATAGACCCACGCACTGCAAATTCTGCATGTTGATAAACTTGTGAAACACATTGATAACCAACACTCTCTAGCTTAATTCGATTAAGCTCCATATTGAAAATACCACCCACTTCAATAGAAAAACTATGGGCTAAAACATGTTCTCTGGGTGCTAATCTGTGCATTAAAGTTGAAACAGAAACTACCAGTGCTCCACGTTTTGTATCTGGCAATACCGCCAGTGTTTTTAAACGTTCGGAAATAATCTCTGGTAAAGGAGAAAATACATCGTAAGGTAGAGTTTCCCAGTCTGGGAAATGGAGAATGGGGTATTCATCCGATAAAAAAAACGATATTTCATGTTCCAATCGTAACGCTGTTTGATTATCAGGAGTGACAATAACAAACAATCGATTTTCTTTCTGTATCGCAGAAGCTATTGCCAGCGAATCTCCACATCCAGTCAATCCAGCCCAGATAATTGGCTGGGTTAACTCTTTAGATAAATTGGGTGAAAAAATTAAATTTTCTGGCATTACACTTCTGGATCAAAAAAACCGTTTATTATACCTTGCTGGAAGTAAAACTTGTCTTTGCTTTTT
>CAZZIX010000240.1:0-4158 GCA_964654345.1 uncultured Methylomarinum sp. | reverse complement strand
TACATTCATCACCACCAAACTTACATTTGGCATCCCTATGGCAAATTTAGTAGATAATGGACAGAAAGACCCACTCATCATCAAGTTATCATCAGAAAATAGTAGTTGAATACGGTTTCTAGGCTTGTATAAGACAACCTAAAACCTTAAGAAACCTCCTGCAAACACACTATAATTGGAATAAGTAGAGGCCTCATATCTACTCGCAGAAAGATATACGTTAAGATCATCCTTATAATTCCACGTAATAGCACCGGTTGAGTTAAGCTGGAACTTAAATTTACTATTCTCTTCTTTCCCCATTCCTGGTGCGACATATAGTTCTGTAATTAAGTCAGAGCCCCACTTCTTTTTTATATTAAAAGGGACATTAAAGGAAACATATTTATTAGGCGTCCAAAACAAGTCGCTATCTTTCTGTATATCGTCATAAATAAATTGAGCACCAATGGTAACTTCAGGGTAATTCCAGACCTGGCTATCGAGTTCAATTTCAGTTCTGTTCCGCTGATTATCATCAGTGTAATACGAGTAAGCGTAATTGGCTTTTAAGTTTAACGAGTCAAGTAATTTTAAATTAAACCCAGTTCTCGCTCTACTAAAGGCAATCCCATTCATAATTGCACCCGCGGTATTGACATAAGTATGATCAGCTGAAATTAATAAATCTAATCGCTTACCTATCCCTTGTTTTAGCTTTATTGAACCCAGTGGGAATGTTGATCCTGATTTAGTTGACGCTGGAGATGAATGTCCAGAAAAATCAGCCATACCTGCTGATAAGGAGAGTGATGAATTTGCCCCAAGTTCATAGTTAAATCGCCCTTCAAATTGATGCCCATGAGCCCGAAAGCTCTGCTCATCTATATCCAAGCCGGTGTTAGCAGAGTTAAGTGTTTGATCAAAATTTAAATATTTGTAATACGCTGATAGTGACAAACTATCCGAAATAGGCACTTCGATTGTTGGGCCAAAGCTGTAATAAGAACGGTCTGCGTTATCTTCAAAATATCGACCCTCTATTTTCACAACATGTTTAAGACGACGATCTAGTGCAGCAATCTCTTTCATAATGACAGGATCATTTGGGTGCATTGCGTTTGCTTTATCTAACTGTTTTCTGGCACTTACATGATCACCACTCCAACTTAACGCTTTCCCCTTTTTAGCCATTAATTCCGCTTTATCAATTGATCCGTCACGCTCAAGATCTTCATACATTCGTATTGCTTGAGCATAGTTTCCAGCATTCATTTCCAGTCCTGCTAATTCATAAGCTCCTGAACTGGCTGGATCAATATCTCTCAAAGCTTTAACCAGATCATCTCCGGTAAAGGTTCTTATTACTTCAAATCTAGGTAGAGAATACCTAGGGGTATTCTTAGTAATAGAGTAATTGTTATTTACATGAAAAGCTAATTGGAATTGCTTTTTGACCTGTTCGTGGTTTAAGCTAAATACATCCTGTGCATTTGATAAAGACCTATGCCCTTGGTCACTGTATGGAAAAGCAAAAGCAAACACATCAGAATTTGGTAACTCACGTCCCATAATTTCCTTACACGTTTTTAGATCTTGGCCAATTCGCGTGGAAAACTCCTTATTAGTTTCTAGATGATTATCTTCTCCAATCCACCTCTTATTTGCCATAAAACGTCCCATATTGCCAATTTTATTTACAGGTACATAATGCTGTGCTTCAGTACCATGGCATTGCATATCCCAACGACCCGTTTTACTAATATCTCTCAGTGTAGACCAAACCGCAGTATAAGCACCATGTGTTGCTACATCAGCTACAGGCACAAACATAGTTGCTTGAAAACCAGCTTCCTCAAGAATAGGGTCAGCATAACGAAGACTATCTGTACGAGCATCATCAAATGTAATCAAAATAGGTTTCTCAGGCAGCCCCTCTTCTCCATTCAGAAAATCAAGTAGTTGACCCATAGTGATAGAATGGTAGCCTTCTTTCTTTAACGCCAGCATTTGGTCTCGAAAAATTTTTACTGGCACTGTATCCTGTCGTTCTGACACAGTAATACCATGGTAAAGTAAGACTTGAACGCGTTGATGGTTAGGTTTACCTTGAAGTTCTTTCAACATTTGTAAACCTTGTTTTTGTTCTCCACTATAAAAAGTAAATTTCGCAAGGTTTTGCTGTAATTTTGTATTTTCTGGAAAGAAGGGTTGTTTAACTTTAAGCCATTTATGTGCTGACAAAAAATCACCTTTATCTTTATAAAGATTAATCAATTGCTGAATTATATCTACAGAGTTAGGATGCTTTGTGTAGAGTTCATTAGCTAGTTGCTCAGCTTCAGAATATTTTTTTCGTAATCTCAATGATTCTACAAGACCAATTGGCGCTCTTGACTTTATAGGGTCTAATTCAGCCGCACGTTGAAATTCTTTACTTGCCGCAGCGTATTGAATCATAGCTTCTTCATATTTATTTTCCTCGGCAAGACTAGCTCCTCGACTAATATGCATTTTTCCTAGTTGATTTAATCGTTCAGACGAAGGCTTTATCCTGATGATCTCTTTTAGCCAGCGGATTCCTTCAACAATATCTCCAGAAAAAATAGCATTATTGGCAAGTAACTTCAGGGCAGCTACATTAGATTCTCTAGCTACAACTTGTTTAGCAAGTGTACTTGCTTCTTTATGCTGACCAGCCATATCCAATTGATAAGCAAGTTTCACTTTCCACCTGTTATTCGTTGGATATTTATCTATCAATACTTTAAATTCTCGTTCTGCTAATGCCCATTTTGCTGCTGCAGTAGCGTGTTCTGCCAACCTTGCACGGACAAAATCTTTATCGGGGTGTGTCTCCAGATAATCCTGCAAAAGTTTTGTAGACTCTTCAAAGCGATGCTGATTCCATAGTACTCGAGCAAGACCCTGCACTGCCTTGATATTCTCTGGGTCTGCTTTAAGACTTTCTTTAAAGTATCGAGCTGACTCTTCATTTTTATTCGTCTCAGCAAGAATTTTAGCTAATCGAGTCAGATATTTTGGGTTTGATTCTCTATCTACAAGTGGCCGCAAAATTTGTTCAGCTTCTTTACTACGATTAGTCACGATCAATACATCAATTAACGCAAGTTTCGCCTTATTATTAGAAGGTGAATGGTTCAAAATAGATCTTATCTCTATTTCAGCCATTTCAAAATTAAGTTGTGAAAAAAATATTTTTGATCTACTAAAATGTGCAACTTTATTATTCGGCTCTTTTTCTAAGACTTGAGCATAATAATCCAGACTTTGTTGCAAAAGTTTATCTTGATGACTAGCTCGCCCTATGGCGATAAGTGTTGCGACATCTTTCGGATAGTCTTTCAAAATACCTTGCCAAATTTTATAAGCACGTTGCTTTTGGTCAATTTTTCTAAGCTTAGCACCCAGCCCTCGCCAAGCAGAAATAGTACCTTTATCTATTTTAATACCGAGACTAGTTTTATAATAATATGCTGCGTCCTCATATCTTCCTTGCTCTGCTAATACCTTACTTAATCTATGGAAATTACTTTGTACTGGTTGAGTTTTTGCCAGAACTTGTAAAATAGTTTCAGCTTCTTTATAACGTCTTTGTCCCATCAGAGCATCAGCAAGTAATGACTTAAAGTTATAATCAGAGGCCATTTGGGAGAGTCCTGCTCTTGACTCTTGTTCAGCTTCAAGAAAATTCCCTTGAATAATAAAAATTCTTGCCTTACCTCGATGGGCGACTAGTTCATTCGGTTGAAGATTAAGTAATTGAGAATAATACCTAATAGCCTCATCCCAACGATGGTCTTGTTCATTTGCCTGAGCTAAAGTCAAAATTGTTGGTAGATCACCAGGAAAACCTTTTATTACATCTGTCCATATTTTATAAGCGCGTGCTTTTTCCCCTAGCGCCCAATAACTCCAGCCAAGGCCACGCCAAGCAGAAAGAGAGCCTTTATCTAACTCCGTCGCATGTTCATACGTCTCACGAGCATCTTCATAATTTTTATTCGCATATAAAGTGTTTGCACGTTCCAAAACCGCACCAATAGAGGCATAAATCAGCGTTGTTTTTGTGAGAATTAGTAGCGTGATAATTGTCTTAAAAGACCTAAGTCGAAACAGTTTCAACATTAAAGCTATCCTTGTTTTAGTTAAGGACAC
>CAZZIX010000239.1:0-4197 GCA_964654345.1 uncultured Methylomarinum sp. | reverse complement strand
CTTCACTTTTAATCACACCCCTGGGAACCAGTAAATAATAAATTCAAAAAAATGTGCTGTGCTGTCACCAACCTATTTTTTCTTCAAATGAAAATAGAATATTACTAGTCAGAATGGAATAAAATTAATTATGATCTTAATTTATAAGATTCTCTTGTTCTAAAATCTCCTCAGTTTCCATCCATTCTATTTCGGCTTTTTCTAAGGCTT
The DNA here is from genome assembly GCA_964654345.1 of uncultured Methylomarinum sp. GTDB lineage: Bacteria > Pseudomonadota > Gammaproteobacteria > Methylococcales > Methylomonadaceae > QPIN01. Next base: position 3,987 of record CAZZIX010000239.1, on the reverse strand, counting down.
TATCAACATTTACTTTCTTAGCTAGCATTTCTTTCAGATTTTCTTTATGAGAATCTTGATAAATATCTGGATTTGCCAATTGTAGTTCCAGATCTTTTTGCTCCGCATGATACTTTTCAACAGCCTGTTCAGCTTTTTTGAGCCTGTTCATTAAAGGTTTTAATTGTTTACGTCGTTCTGCGTCTTGCTTTCGTTGTTCTTTTTTGGAAATGCTAGAATCAATTGTTTGGCTATTATTAACTACCTCGCTTAAAGATTTTTTTTGTTCTGATAACCAGTTTCGATAATCATCTAAATCCCCATCAAAGGGTTTTGCTGCACCATCGGCAACAATAATAAATTGATCAGTAACAGATCGTAATAAATGTCTATCATGAGATACCAGTACGATAGCTCCCTTATATTCTTGTAATGCCATACTCAAGGCATGTCGCATTTCCAGGTCTAAATGATTAGTAGGCTCATCCAAGAGTAATAAATTGGGGTTTTGATAAACTAAAAGTGCAAGTACTAAACGAGCTTTTTCACCACCCGAAAACGGTTTTACTACTTCTTTGACTTTATCCCCTTTAAAATCAAACCCACCCAGGAAATTTCGTAAATCTTTTTCGGTAGCTTGTTTGTCTAATTGTTGTAAATGCCATAAAGGGCTTTCGTCTAGCCTAAGTTGTTCTAATTGGTGTTGGGCAAAATAACCAACGTTTAAAGAATCAGCTAGCTGTACTTTGCCTGTTAAGGGTTGCATATCTGAGGCAAGTACTTTAATTAAACTGGACTTACCTGCACCATTGGGACCTAAAAGACCAATTCTGTCACCTGGAGTAATTGATAAACTAAGTTGATTAATAACAATTTTATCGCCATAACCAATATCAGCTTTCTCAATTTGAAGAAGAGGGTTGGGCATTTTATCAGGAGCTGGAAAGCTGAAGTTGAAAGGGGAATCAATATGAGCCGAAGAAATAACTTCCATGCGTTCCAAAGCCTTAACTCTACTCTGAGCTTGCTTAGCTTTAGTCGCTTTAGCTTTGAAGCGGGTAATAAAACTTTGAATATGTTCGATTTCTTTCTGTTGCTTTATAAAAGCAGAGTGTTGGTGGGATAGTTTTTCTGCACGTCTTTTTTCAAAGGCAGAATAATTTCCTGTATAAATTTCTGCTTTATTTTGTTCGATATGAATTATATGATCAGTAATAGAGTCAAGAAAATCCCTATCATGGGAGATTAATAGTAAAGTCCCGGGGTATCTACATAACCAATCCTGAAGCCAGATAACAGCATCTAAATCCAGATGGTTAGTTGGCTCATCTAATAATAATACATCTGAACGGCACATCAATGCTTGAGCTAAATTGAGTCTCATACGCCAGCCACCGGAAAAAGATTTAACAGGGTCTTGTTCTTGTCCAGATAAAAAGCCTAATCCATTCATTAATCTGGAAGCTCGTGCTTGAGCGGTATATCCATCAATATGTTCTAAGTTGCTGTGTAATTCAGCAAGTTTTAAACCTTCATTATTCTGTTCGGCATCTTCAAGTTGTTGCTGTAATTGGCGTAATTCCTTATCTCCATCCATAACATAATCAATTGCAGAACAACTAACGGCAGGCATTTCCTGGGCTACATGTGCAATTTCTAAATTAGGAGGCATAGAAAAGTCACCTTCATCAATATGCAATTGATTTAGTAACACAGCAAATAAGCTTGATTTTCCAGTACCATTAGCGCCAGTTAATCCAGCTTTCTGTCCTTTGTGAATGGTAAAAGATGTATCACTAAAAAGTACACGAACCCCTCTGCGGAGTGAAATGTTTTTAAAATTTAGCATTTAAGAATAAGTTATACTTTGATAATTATTTTTTAAGTAGTCCATACGATAGATTACCCAAATGACAAAAGGTAAATGAAATTAAAACTAGGAAAGCCATTAAATCCCTTGTTTAAACCACAAGACAGGTATTACGTGAATGAGCAAGGTACTTGGTGGTTTTTTACAGTAGATAAAATTAGTGGTCCTTATCAGAGTAAAGGTTTGTGTGTTCAGGCTTGTCAATATTATATTCAGAAAAGAGATGGTGTGTTGTGAATAATAATTTATTAAAAGTATTATCTATATTAAGTTAAAGAAGTTAGTTTTTTGTATGGAAAAATCTTGTTGGTAATAATACTCTTGATTATTATCAACAAGATTGATTTAACAACGGGTTTATAGCTTGTTCTGAACCCATTTAGATGGAAGAACAGCCTTGGTTTTGATCGGTTAAGAAGCTCTTTGACTTAATTAATAAACATGGTTGGAGTATAAAAGCCTAGCTTTAGAGTTTTTTTAGCTAAGACGATCAATCATATCTTCTGCCTGTTTAGAAAATTTATTAAGATCACCACTTTTAACAGTTTCAATAGGGATGATGATAGCTGAATCCATATCTATAAATATATGAATATAATTTTCAAGATAATCAACTCGAACCATATCTTTCCAAGGTGTTTTGTGTTTTCCACCTGGAGACTTTTCAGATAAATGATCTTGCTCTATTTTTAAAGTATGTAGACCAAACATCGCATCTCTTTCTTCACTAGTATAGCGTTCTAGGAATTGTCTTCGCATATCCATCTTCATTACATAAGGAGAAATAATGCCCCATCCGATTGCTAATAAAGTAATATACGCTGTTGTCAACATATCCCCATAGTAGGAATAATAAAACATGCCTATAAGGAGCATAATACCAGGGACAAGCACTTTACTTTTTCTGATATTTTGTTGCAGTTCAATATTATTTTTTAATCGTAATTCATTAAAATGAATTAAATCTTCTTCTCTAAATTCATATTCTAGTTCAAACATTTTTTTATTCTAAAGTGATTGTTTAAGATGGTTGAGTCAATATTATTCAACTTTTGGGTAAATTGTATGTGTAATCTTTCATGTCAGCTTACTAGTATAAGTTATTTTTTAGCATAGATTATAAAACTGTAATATGATGCAGATATTATGTTGATTAAAAGGGATAATGTCATGCGAAATATTTATATTATAAGCTTGATACTGGTTTCAAATTTTGTAATTGCAGACGAAAACAAAGGTGTTGCTGCAGTTCCAGAGCCACCTGAATTACCTATGCCAGTGCAAAGTGGGGAAACATTAGAACCAGATATTACCATTATTCGTAAAGGTAAAAAAACTATTCAGGAGTTTCGTAGGAATGGTGTGCTGTATATGGTTAAAATTGTACCTAAAGTTGGGCCTGCCTATTATTTAATTGATGCAGATGGCGATGGAAATATTGATGTAAGAGGAAATGATTTAGATTCAGGAACAAAAATTAATCAATGGAAGTTATTTGAATGGAAATAAATAGCTCTAATTTTATATTAGGCATACGAATAATATGACAAAGTTTTTGCCCGGAATTATACTCACTCAGCTAGTAATGAGTGGATTGATATTAATGGTGATTAATTGGTCAAATGATTTTCAATTAATTATTGTTATTGCAGTTATTGCTCTATTAACAGCTGTTTTGGTTGCTTTTTGGTTTTCATCTATTGCTCACAACATATCTATTGATGAGCAGTCTTTGATAGTAGAAAAACATGTTCAAGATAGAGAAAATCTAATAAAGGAAGCTGAACGTGAAAAAGTAGGTGTATTAAAAGAAAAATCTCAATTACAAGAGTTACATGCTCGAGAACGTGAAAAAATACTTCTTGATGCAGAGCGAGAAAAAGCGAGTGTTGTTGAAAAAAGTTATCAGAAAATAGACAAAGAAACAAAAAAGGCGCATTCAAAAGCAAATTTAAAAGTGGGTTTGGCCTTCTCAGCTACAGTTGCAGCGGCTGGTGTAATGATTTTTAGTCAATTAATCACGATTGGTGTTATGGTTTTGGTCGCATCAGGAAGTGGATTGAGCGGATACGTTTTACGAGCTAGACATGAACGAATAGCTAGAAAAAAACAATTGCTTTTAACTCAAGATAAGTAAA
>CAZZIX010000238.1:0-4231 GCA_964654345.1 uncultured Methylomarinum sp. | reverse complement strand
GGCTATGAATGATTTAGGTTTCCTAAAATCACTTCCTCAACACGTGACAAATCGGCCTGGGTGTCTACCCCTGCATCAGGTGTTTTTGTTACTGTTTTAACAAGAATCAGTTCTCCATGCCATAGTATTCTTAATTGCTCTAATGATTCAATAGTTTCTAAAACAGAGGGTTTCCATGAACAATAGTTTTTCAAAAACTTTACGGTATATGCATAAAGCCCTATATGTCTTAAATAAGGCATTTCCTTAGAAGCCGCCCCCCCAGACAATGAAAATGAATTTCGATCCCAAGGTATTGCTGCCCTACTAAAATACAAGGCATAATTATCTTTATTCAGCACAACTTTTACTGAGTTAGGATTAAAAATTTCACTTTCTTCAAGTATTTTTGCTGCCAAAGTTGCTATCCCCGCTTTTTTTTGACTTCCCAGTGCTAACGCAACATCCTTAATATATGAGGGAGGAATTAAAGGTTCATCTCCTTGCAAATTAACGACAATCGTTTCATCCGTCCACCCCAATTGTTCTGCTACTTGATTTATTCTTTCTGTTCCACTTTGATGATTTGGGTCGGTCATCACCACATGAAACCCCAGATCATTAACCTTATCGTAAATTCTTTGATCATCAGTTGCCACCACCACTGATTCTGCTTCAGCCTCTAAAGCACGCTGGCAAACATGAGCAATCATTGGTTTTCCTGCAATACTAAGCAACGGCTTACCAGGCAACCGAGTTGAGGCATATCGCGCAGGTATAACAACTTTAAAAGGGATGCTCATTTATTTTTTTAATGCATCAATTTCATCGTTAGATAATTCACGCGCTTCATCTTCTAGCATAACGGGAATACCATCCTTAATAGGAAAAGCAAGTCCATCTGCTTTACATAATAACTCTTGTAAATCTTGATTATAAATCAAAGTGCTTTTACATAATGGGCAAGCCAGAATATCCAGTAATTTTTTATCCACGTATTTTCTCTTTTATGAGGGTAAGGAGTTTATCTATAAATTGTTGTTGTGGTTTTGCTTTAATTGGCAAATACCAATGTTTTTCTTTAGCAAAACTCGTGCATTTCACTGCGTCTTTTTCTGTCATTAAAACTAACTTGTTATCATTAAAGCTAATATCTTCTTCAGTAAATTGATGATGGTCTTGAAAAGGATGTGATTCTATACTAATTCCTTCTCGTTCAAGTAAGTCAAAAAAACGATTTGGATTTCCTATCCCAGCCAGTGCATGACAAGGTAATTTAGAAAATTGATTTAATAATTTTTCTTCTTTAGTGACTAAGTTAACAACAACATTTCCTTCAATTGTCATGGAAAATTCATTTTCTTCCTCTGCAACTCCATTAACAATAATCAGGTCAACACTTTGCAAACGAGATATGGGTTCTCTTAAAGGACCACAAGGTAAAGTATACCCGTTACCAAAACGTCTTTCACCATCAATCACTGCAATTTCGATATCTCTTTCTAAGGCATAGTGCTGTAAGCCATCATCAGATATAATCACATCACAATCTGATTTATCTAAAAGCATTTGTCCGGCTTTAACTCGTTCTGGTCCGACAACCATTGGACAACCCGCCCGTTTTTCCATTAAAACGGCTTCATCACCGACCCGTTCTGGCTGGCTTTGATTATCAACCCATAATGGCCAAATTTCAGAATTGCCTCCATAGCCACGGCTGATAATTCCTGGTTTAAACCCTTCTTCTTTAAGAAATCTGACCAACCAAAGCGTTAATGGTGTTTTCCCTGTACCACCAACAGTAATATTCCCTACGATAATAACCGGAACTGATAATTTAGTTTTTTTATAAATCCCTTTCTCATATAAAAAATGTCTAAACCTCATCACATCATCATAAAGCATTGACAAGGGCGTCAATGCAGATGAAATATACATTTCTTTATACCAACTATCTTGCAGCCAACGAGACAAACCTTTTTTCATATTAAACCTTAACTTTCAGGAATAGTTTTTGTCGCAAATGTTACGCGTGCAAACCCTAATTCAGCAGCAATATCTATTGCTGTCACTACAGATTGGTGAGGCGTTTTACCATCAGCACTAATTACAAAAGGAATCGCTCGTGATTTTCCTGCTGCCTTAATTAAGGCTCGCTTCAATGTTTCCGGTTTCTGATTTATTAATTGATGAGAAAGCCCTTCATCATCAGAAATAAAATAGGTTCCTCCGGCATTAATCGTGAGCATGATATATTTTTTTTCATGTTTTGATGACTCACCATTTGCTTCAGGCAAGTTGATTTTTATAGATGATTGCTGATCAAATGTTGTCGTCACCATAAAAAAAATCAGCAATAAAAAAACAACATCAATCATCGGTGTTAATGACACTTCAATAGGCGTTCTTTTTTTACTAGAAAAATTCATTAACCTTCCTCCCTTTCCCCATCAATCACGTCAATCATCCTTAACGCTTCTTCTTCCATATTCAAAACATATTCATCCACTAAGCGCTCAAAATATCGATGAAAAATAAGACTAGGAATAGCAACGGTTAGCCCAGCAGCTGTCGTTATTAAAGCTTCTGAAATTCCGCCAGCCAATACGCCCGGATCTCCTGCTCCATGCATCATTAGAGCAGCAAAGACTTTAATCATACCAACCACTGTACCCAGTAACCCTAATAAAGGTGTAATGGAGGCAATCGTTCCGAGTGAATTTAAAAAACGCTCTAATTCACTGACAACTTGTCTTCCTGTTTCCTCAATACTGGTTTTCATCATATCTCGACCATGGTGCCGATTAACCAGACCAGAAGATAAAATAGCACCTAAAGGAGAGCTTGCTTTTATACGCCTGAGTACCGGTTCATCTAATTCTTTAGTTCTTACCAACTTCAATACTTGAGGCACTAACTCAGAAGGAAGAATCTTGTTTCTCTGTAATGACCAAAAACGTTCAACAATAATTCCCATCGCTCCAATTGAGCATATAATAATTGGAAACATTAACCAACCGCCACTTCTTATTAAATCAAACACGTATATAAACCTATCATTTATTTAAATTAATTATAATTTTAGTCTAACATTGCCTGTTTTTCTCGCCCAACCCAAATATAAGCAATAATAAATGCAATAAGGCATGAAAATGCAGCCAATGTGTAAACAAACCAAGCACCGTATAAATCCCAAAAATAGCCACTAAACAGGCTTCCAACCATACCACCAAGACCAAAGCTTAAACTACTATAAAGCGCTTGTCCTTTGCCTTGATGTTGCTCACCAAAATATTTATGGACTAAGTGAATAGCTACCACATGTGAAGACCCAAATGATGCTGCATGCAATAATTGGGCAAAAATCATGGCCGATAATGACTCAACATAAAAAGCAATGATTAACCACCGACAAATACTAAAAAAGATACTTAATAACAAAATACTTCTTAATGAAAACCAGACAAGTATTCGTTTCATAAGCACAAATAATAAAACCTCTGCAGCAACACCTAAAGCCCATAATAAACCAATCACACTAGAGGTATAGTTAAATTGATTTAGATAAATAGAATAAAAAACATAATAAGGACCATGCGCTAATTGTAAAAGCATATAAACTACAAAAAATGCAATAACTTCTGGTTGCTTTACAATTTTTGATATTCCTATTGCATGTTTTTCTTTATGAAAAACATGCACTTCAGGTGTCATAAGGCTGACTAACCAAATCAAACTCAATAAGCACACAATCATTTCTGGAAGATAATCTATGCTATAAAAATCAACAATTCGCCCAATGCCTAAAACTGAGAAAATAAACCCAATTGACCCCCACAGCCTTATTTTACTATATCTATGCGGCTCCTCTTTCAAATGAAATAATGTTGCTGCCTCAAATTGAGGTAATGCCGCATTCCAAAAAAAACTAAAACCAATGGTTACCATTGCAACCCAAATATAATTATCTTTATACAAAAAACCAACAAAGATTAATGCTGCAAAAAAAGAAGCGATACGAATAATTCGTAAACTTTTTCCGGTATGATCAGCAATCCAGCCCCATAAATTTGGCGCTATCACTTTAGTTGCAACCATTAAAGCCGAAAGTTCACCAATTTCTATTGCATTAAAATGAATATGCTCTAAATAAAGACTCCAATAAGGGAGAAATCCACCTAACGTTGCAAAATAAAAAAAATAGAAACTGGACAACCGCCAATAAGGAACGCTCATAAGTTAAATTATTAAT
>CAZZIX010000237.1:0-4250 GCA_964654345.1 uncultured Methylomarinum sp. | reverse complement strand
AATTACAGTTCCTATTTTAATACAAATACCTCAGAGTTTTCAGCATTTAGCAAAGTATGCTTGATCGGACCGTTATCATCAAATTCTACCAAACCAATATTAGATTTTGGTGTCAATCTTTGTTGTGAAATACTGTCTTCTAACGTGATGTAAATACCTTTCGATTTCCAGCGTTTCGAAGCTCTTAAAGAACGGTTTTGATGAGAAAATTCACCGTTATTTTCATTGGCAAGTTTGTTTAGAGTATCAAACCTGTTTTTTGCACTAGGTGTATTGCATAATGCCGAGCTGGTTAATTGCCAGCATTGCAAGGTTTTTTTATTGCTATTGAAACTTGCTTTGGAAGAAAATGAATAATGAACATCACCGGATAAAAAAACACATTTATCTATATTCATTCTATGTAGCATGCAATTTAGAAATTTAGCAAAACCTTCTCTGTTGGAAATCCAGGCCTCTGCATCCACTTTGTAAATAATCCTTGCCGTTACTATACCCTCAATATCAAACCAGCTTTCAAAAGTTCGGATTATCAGACTATCCTCAAGCGCTCCTGTTATCCATAATAATAATTGTTGCAAGCCTTCTATTGGGGCAAACCCCATCACTGGCGTAGTTGTTACAAAAATAGGACAAGGATGAAAATCACTTGCTAAATCGTTATCAATTTCCTGCTCCCTCTTTGCAAGTAGTTTAGTCCATTCTGTGCGAAACCAATCCAATGCATATCTATCCAATAATTGTGGAGGATAATTATCACCATCTGGTTGACGTTGGGTTCGCGAATCAATTGCAACTATTGGTGGATTACTCGGAATAGAAAAACTCCAGCCACGGTATTTCCACATATTAAGATCGAATTGTTCAGCACGTTTTGGCGGAACAGAGGGGGATACATCAAAATACTCGGCTATAGAAAGAATAAAAGTATCATCAAAATTTTCCGGTGCGTTTCCCCATGCCTGAAATGCCCAATAACTTGATAATGCATTAGCAACTACCCGTCGACCCAAGGCACGGTTTCTTACTTTATCATACCAGGCACCAGTGATATTCCAGTCATCAGTAACATCATGGTCATCACAAATCATATAGGTTGGAATGTTAGCTAATAGACGTCGTACCTTAGGTAAGCTGCTGTGAAAGTTTATTAATGCTTCGTTTTTGGAAGCATCTTTTTCAAGAGAAAAATCAGGTAACCATTGGCTAGCATTACCAAACACATAGAGATACATGACAGCATATTCGCCAAAGGTAAATAAATGATTATCACTTTCTGTCGAACTAAAACCAGCTTGTTTTTTTGCTATATATTTCCGATGTTCTAACTGAGAAGGATCAAACAATTGTTCTTGATTAACCTCAGGTTTTATATTTTTATTGAACAAATTCCTAATATACTGTTTAAAAAGGGTATAGCGCGATTTCGGCAAGGTTTCCCAGGGCAATAACTCTTGAGAGCCTAGTAAAACTAAGGCTTTTTCTTTAAGTAATGCAAGCAGAGAGTCTGAGACATCATCTGCATAGATTTGATCACCTGTGAGTAAAAGTAAAGCCGGGCGTTTTTTTATATCATTATGTGTTTCTTCTAATTTCTCATCGCCTACCCCTAACATATCAGTTGGGCTTCCATGGGGTTTACGGCAACTTCCTTGCAGTAAATTTTTTATCTGGCTTGGTATAAAAAAACTAGGGTTTGATTCACCTGCATAAGTCAAATTTAAAGCTTTTAAGTCCAGCATTTTATTATCTATCTTAATTTGATAGGTCAATAAAGTATCTAGAGGGAATAAGCTCTTTTTGTCGATGGTGGTGGCTTGTAGAAGATAAATATAGAGGTGCTTTCCTAGCTTACATTGATTAATTTTAGTTTCCTTACCTTTACTTATGCCTATCCGTTCATCTTCTTTCAATATTGTTACTGATAAATTGAGTTGTCGATCAGTAGCGATCCAGACACAAACTTCATGGGAAGTAACTCTACGTAAAATAGGCCCTGCAAGTAAATGATTACTCATAATTTATCCTTAACTTTAAGCTATTTTGGAATATCAAGTCTACCGCATTTTTTTATATAAAAATACCAATCTACAAAAAAACTGGAATAGCCCCATAATTATTGAGAATAACTGGGGGCAGGTATGAACGGCACTTACTTAAGCCGTAACCCATTGAAAATAATAAAAAGGCAGGATTGATGATATATGAGTGCGACAAAACAAATAAGCAGTCACCAAGGAACTTGCCTTAATGTTCATTATTACCAAATTTTACGCTGCCAACAACAAAGAATTCAAAAGTATGTGAAAATAGTAATTCATATGCTTGATGTTCAAGTTCAGTGGATTTGATGATTTTTATTTTTATAAAAATTAGAAGGTTAAAAATGTATTAAATACTAAGCTTGAGTTTTTTTATTTCATTCTTCAGAAATAAACAACCTGTTTAAAGTGCATAGTCAGCTCCTAAGTGTTTGATTTAATTTCCTTACCAAAAAAAACCAAGAGAACCAATTCGCTATAAAACTTGCAAAAGTAAAGTTAATATTTAAAGTGTTTTCGCTTCTCTAATAAAATGAACCATTTGCTTAAAGTCAGGCAGCGGTATTGATTCAGGAAATAAAAGTTCACGCTGGTTAACACTCTGCATTTCGTTAACCAGTAACTGAGGGTCTACTTCAGCAAGTGCTTCTGTAGACTTAATCCCACAGGCTTCTATTAATTTAGCCAGTCTTCCATTAACATCAGGAATACGCATAATATCAGCTAGGCTGATCCATTGTTTTACAGTTGATTCTAAAGCTTCAGTTGAGTTTATAATACGTTGCAAACCATGTTTACTTGAGCATTTTTCTATTAAATCTTTAGTTGTTTTGATACCATTTTTATGAAGAGCCTTTACCATTCCTTTTTCAAGACCGTCAATTTTTTCAATGTTATGAGAAATTGAAGGTGCTATAGTGACAGGCTCAAGGTCAACATCCTCATCTAAAAATGAGGTATCTACTGCGCCCTGATTCTTATATTTTGGCATATCCTCATCATCAACATCTAAGCTTAAGCCCCTTAGTAACCAGCCTATAACAAAACCTATCATCACCGCTATTAACAGACAAATGATTATTTGAGTTATTAAGTATCCCATTACTAATCTCCTTCTCGTAAATATTTAAATTCTATACGCCGATTAAGGGTCTGACCTTTTTCTGTACTATTGTCTGCCAATGGATTGCTTTCACCGTATCCTTCCACGACCAACCTATCCTTTCGTATTCCACTTTTTATCAGACTGTTAACAATAGTCCGTGCACGTTGTTTACTTAAAAGGTAATTATGAGCCGCATTTCCACGAGAATCAGAATGTCCCCCAACTTCTATTATTGAATTAGGGCACACCTCAGAATACTTAATTAGTTGTTCAATCACTATACTAGCTTGTGATTCAATAGAGGCGCTATCTGTAGAGAAATTGATAATCTTAGGAGAGACTAGTTTGTTAAATTGTTTTCCACAAGAAGATGACTGTATTGCTTGAGGTATTGCTGACTCGTCTTTTTTAGCTTTAAGTTCTGGTGGTAGATCCAGGTTCAAATTAAAGGCAACTTGATCAGGCAGCTCATTTTTTAGATTATTTTCAATCTTTTGCTTTGCAGTATCATCAATAACTTGCCCTATTATATTTATTTGCTTATCAGTGATTGCAACTGCCCCATCACGCAACAAAACTAAGTTTTTTATTGCAGTAGAAGCCGTTTGATACCAATCCTTTGGTGCATCTGGTTTAATAATTAAAAGATCAGTTATATTACCATCACCAAATTTTTCTCTAGCTAAACGTAACAGTTTTTTTCGTTGTTCCTGATTAGGAACAGATCCGCTTAATACTATTCCAGAAGCACTTCTTGAAAATTCACTTTCATAAGGGCTATTTTGAGAGTCAGGTATAGTAGATGAGGATGTAATTTCTGGGGATGAATAAGCAACAGTGATTTGGTTATCTACATTTAATACGCCATCTACCTTACTAGCTATATCATCAGCTTGTTGACGCTTTGCTTCTGTTGGCGCTATACCTGTTAAAATAATATTACGCCCATCAGCTCTGGCTGTTGCCCATTTTGTAGAGGAATCATTTGATAAAATGGTCGATGTTCGCGTTTGAATATCATTCTGAATAGCTGGTGCATTATTATTGATACAAACAAAAATAAACACTGCAAGAGCAAGTAGCCCTAAAAAAATTACGACAGC
>CAZZIX010000236.1:0-4258 GCA_964654345.1 uncultured Methylomarinum sp. | reverse complement strand
GCTCTTGCAAGTTGATTCGATTTACCTTCAACAAAATTATCGAAAGTAAACGCTAAATTAATAAAATTAGGTTGTTTGGTTTTAACTTTAGTATTTTTAAAAGAACGGGGTAAAGGTTGCTTAGAATTGTTTTTGGTCCCTATTGCTAAACTAATGGAATAATCGCCATTGGAAAATTGTTGAACTGTTTGTTCAATCTTGTCAAAATAGTGTTCTTTTACCCAGTCCAGAACAAACCGGTTAGGTGCCAATAACTTGATCTGTTTGTTTTCTTCTTCTTCGGCTTGTAAAGGCCTTATCCAGGTACTGAAGTCGGAAGCAGATACTTCATTTTCTAGAATGGAAAGACAAGTGTTCCAAAGTGGATTCATACTAATTTTTATGTCGCTTGGTTATCAATTGAGCCATATTTCTCATTAAAAAAGGTCAGGATAGTAAAGGAATTATCAAGGCAATCTGTATTTTCTGAGATACAGAATCTTGACTAGTTCGCTTTCCATACTATCCTAAAGCTACTCGAGTAGCTTTAGGATTTACAATGATTTGAGGAGGATTTTGACTTATATATTTAGGGTACATTTCACTACTAGATGAAAATTATTGCAAGTGCTCTATTTGTTTTTTTTCACAAAAATGGCAATTATTTTTTTTAATCTTCTTAAAGTAGATGCCTTACATCAACACTACATTAGATTACTTTATCAATATAAAGATAAATAATTGACAATAGAGTGCCTTTTATTTTATCATTCCGAGTCTTTTTTATCCGTTTTTAGTTAACTTAAACAAACCAGAATCTTAGGAAGATGAAAAGAACATACCAACCCAGTAAAATTAAACGCAAAAGAACCCACGGTTTCCGTGCAAGAATGGCAACCAAAGGTGGCAGAAAAGTTATTAATGCCAGAAGAGCAAAAGGCCGCGCACGTTTAACGGTGTAAGTTGGTTGAAAATAATTTCAGCTTTCCACCTCAGCTAAGGCTAAATAAACCGGAAGATTATCAGAAAGTATTTGCTAACCCGTTTAAAACGGCAGATCAATTTTTTACAATTTTGGTAATTCAAAATAAATATGATCATGCTAGGCTAGGACTTGCTATAGCAAAAAAACATATTAAACGGGCTGTCGATAGAAATAAAATAAAACGTTCTGCCAGAGAGAGTTTCAGGCGACAACAGCAATTGGGTAATTGGGATATAGTTATTTTAGCGCGCTCCAATGCAGCTAATGCAACCCCAAAAATTTTATTCCATTCTCTGAACAGGCATTGGCTAAAAGTGGCTCAACGATGCGATTCATACTTCTGTCAATAATTAAAGGTTACCGACTTTTTATTAGTCCATTACTAGGAAGTAACTGTCGGTTTTATCCTTGCTGCTCTAGTTACGCTTTAGAAGCTATTCAACATCATGGAGCCATTTTCGGCTCTTTTCTTACTATTAAAAGATTATTAAAATGCCAACCCTTTTGTAGGGGGGGTATTGATCCCGTTCCAGAAAAGGTTGGTAATAAATAATGGAGAATATAAGGTTCCTGCTTATAGTCGTTTTCGCAATGCTTGTTTACATGCTTATAGATGCTTGGCAAATAGATTATGGTCCGAAGCGACCTCAAGTTGCAGCTGTGGAGCAACCTTTAGTTAACATTAAAGAAGATTTGCCTGATGCGCCTGCACCAAGTGGTGGTGAAACTCAGGCAAACATTCCAGAAACGGAAGCTGCCGTTACTTCAATTCCTTTAATTGAAGAGGAAAGTAGTAAAATAATTACGGTAACAACAGATGTTTTTCAATTGGAAATTGATGCAAAAGGTGGAACCATACGTAATCTTGATTTACTAAAATACCCCGTTGAGAAAGAAAATCCTGAAGTTGTAGTACGCATGTTTGATGGCAACATGGAAAAGCTATTTCTTGCTCAAAGTGGTTTGATTTCTAGTCCTGGTTCAGCAAGTTTACCAAATCATCATTCCAATTTTTCATCGCAGCAAGAACAATATACCTTAAGTGATGATCAAAATATTTTACGAGTTCCTCTAACTTGGACTGATGATCAAGGGTTTATAGTTACTAAAACATATGTATTTACTAGAGATAGTTATGTTATTGAATTAAAACAAAAAATTAATAACCAATCAAGGGGAACTTGGTCTGGAAGACAATATAGTCAATTACTTAGAAAGCCCTATGCGGATGATAAAGGCAATACCTTTATCAGAACGTATGCAGGTGGGGTGATTTATACTGAGGAAGATAAATACCATAAAGTCAGTTTTGAAGATATGGAAGATGAAAATCTCAACCTATCTACAAAAGGAGGATGGACAGCCATGATACAACATTATTTTGCTGCTGCCTGGATACCCCCCCAAATTGTTGACAGAGAGAATATAGATGAAGGGCCAGAAAACCAGCTTTATACCAAAAAGTTAAAAGATTCACGGTATGTGATAGGTTCTTATTCCGAACCAGTGACGGTGTCTGTAGGAAGTGAACAAACTTTAGTATCTAAATTATTTGTTGGTCCTAAAATTCAGCCTGTTATGGAAAAAGTTGCTACTGGTCTGGAATTAACCGTGGACTACAGCTGGCTAACTGTCATTGGAAAACCCATATATTGGTTGCTGAATAAAATCCATACCATGGTCGGTAACTGGGGCTTTGCCATTATGGGTGTCACGCTTTGTATCAAGCTATTATTTTTTCCCTTATCACAGGCAAGCTACAAATCAATGGCAAAGATGCGTAAGATTCAACCTCGCTTAAAGGAATTGAAAGAAAAATTTGGTGATGACCGACAGCGTTTTAATACTGAAATGATGAGTATGTATAAAAGGGAAAAGGTTAATCCCTTAGGTGGTTGTTTACCTATCTTGGTCCAGATTCCAGTATTTATTTCTTTGTATTGGGTGTTAATAGAAACCGTTGAACTGAGGCAAGAGCCTTTTGCTCTGTGGATTCAGGATTTATCGACTAAAGATCCTTTTTTTGT
Organism: uncultured Methylomarinum sp.; assembly: GCA_964654345.1. GTDB lineage: Bacteria > Pseudomonadota > Gammaproteobacteria > Methylococcales > Methylomonadaceae > QPIN01. Next base: position 1,267 of record CAZZIX010000236.1, on the reverse strand, counting down.
TTTACCTGTCCTAATGGGGATAACAATGAAGATTCAGCAGGGTTTAAATCCTGCTCCTGTCGATCCTTTACAGGCAAAAGTCATGAAAATGTTTCCGATAGTTTTTACGGTATTTTTTATGTTCTTTCCAGCAGGACTCGTGTTGTATTGGGTTGTTAATAATACCTTATCAATTATTCAGCAGTGGTATATTACTAAGCAGATAGACGCTGAAAAATAATCCATGTAGTGTGGATATAAGCACTGATACTATTGCAGCAATTGCAACACCACCAGGGAATGGTGGTGTTGGTATTATCAGAATTTCAGGGAAAGATGTCGTTTCTATTTCAAAACAACTCATCTTAAAAAACCTGTCGCCTAGGCAGGCACTATTTACTCCTTTTTTTGATGCCAACGGTTCTATTCTAGATAGTGGCATCGCTATTTTTTTTCCAGCACCTAAATCATATACCGGTGAAGATATTCTTGAACTCCAGGGACATGGAGGCTCAGTAATTTTGGATATGGTTCTGCGTAGGGTACTGGCACTAGGTGCGAGAATGGCTAATCCTGGAGAATTTACAGAGCGGGCTTTTCTCAACAACAAACTTGATTTAGTACAGGCTGAGGCGGTAGCTGATTTAATTGAAAGCAGCACTGAACAATCAGTTCGATCAGCGCAAAAGTCCATGCAAGGCGTTTTTTCTGATCGCATCAACGAATTAGTTGAGGAGCTAATAGAATTACGCATATATATTGAAGCAGCAATTGATTTTGTTGACGAAGAAATTGATTTTCTAACTGATGGTGTTGTTGAAAATCGTGTTATTAAACTCTTGAATAAAATTACCCAAATTCAACAAATAGCGATCCAAGGTAGATTACTCAGAGAGGGTATGACCGTGGTTCTGGCAGGAAAACCCAACGCCGGGAAATCCAGTTTATTGAATGCTCTGGCAGGATATGAAGCTGCTATCGTTACTGATATTGAAGGCACAACAAGGGATGTGCTAAGAGAGCGCATTCAAATTGATGGTATGCCTTTACATATTATTGATACGGCTGGATTGAGAGTCAGTGATCATGTGATAGAAAAAGAAGGAATTCGTAGAGCTCATGAGGAAATCAGCAAAGCTGATCGAATATTATTAATCATCGATGCCCAACAGCCAGAAAGCAAATCAATATCCAGGTTACTACCAGCCAATGTTAAAGTAACCAAAATTTACAATAAAATAGATCGATTAGACATCCAGCCAGAAATTATAGAATCGGCACAAGGCAC
>CAZZIX010000235.1:1339-4265 GCA_964654345.1 uncultured Methylomarinum sp. | reverse complement strand
TCATAAAAACGCATGATCATTTGTAATAGTGTTGTTTTCCCTGCCCCACTATTCCCAATAATTGCAATTTTACTTCCATAAGGAATTGTTAAATTAATATCGTTTAAAACCCAATCAGAATCTTCAGCATAACGAAAGCTAAGTTTACTGATTTTTATATCACCCTTTTTTGGAACACTACCCTGTTTATTAGGCTCTGTAATAGTGGGTTTTAATTTGCTAATTCTTAAGATTCTGTTCGCAGCTATTTGCATTTTAGGTAATAATTGCATTGCTAATGTTAGAGGTGTTACTAACTCAAAAACGACTAATACACAAAAACTTAGCATCGCTAACTCTGCCCCAGTAAGTTCACCTTGTTGATATAAGTCACTCCCCAGAACTAGACATACAAGCAAAGTGAATTGAGACAATATTAAAATAATTGTTGACGCATGAGCCTCTAGTCGGTTTTGTTCTACTTGTGTTTTCAATATTTGTTCAGAAACCGCTGTTAATTTTTTTTTGTACCGAGTGTAAGCATTAAATGAATTTAACTCTGCAACCCCTTGTAATATTTCAACCTGCCCTATCTTAAAATTTGCAGACTGTTCAACGATTTTTTTTGCACAGCCTTGCCCTAACCGATTAAATATCAATGGAACCAAAACACCTGAAATTAATAACATGATCAAAACAAAAATACTGATTTGAATTGAATAATAGGCAAGAAAAATAATAACAGCACCTCCTCCAACTAACCCAACAAGTAGAGGAGAGCACAGTCTAAGATATAAGGCATCTAATATATCTATTTCCCGAGTAATACCATTCAATAATTCTGCACTTCGCTGCATTGCCAACCTACCAGGAGATATGGGTATAAGTTTGGCAAAAAACCAACACCGTATTTCAGCCAAAACTCTAAAAGTTGCTTCATGCGTCACAACTCGCTCAGCATATCGACTAACCGTACGAATTATGGCTAAAGCACGTATTTCAGCTGCGGGTTGCATAAAATTGAATGCAACTGCTACACCATCAGGAGCCATAAGTCCTGCAATGGCAGAAGAGGTAATAAACCAGCCAGAAAGTGTAAGTAATGAAATTGAGGCAAATGTAGTTAATAAAGCTAAAAGCACACCCAATATTAACCAAGTTTTGTATGGTGTAAATAATTTTAAAAAAAACAATAAACCATTCATTATAAATATATTATTCGCCCCATTCTTTCTATCACTATCGGGTCATGGCTAACAATAACAAGCGTTTTATCCATAAATAAACGTTCAATCTTATCTAATAGCTTGATTTTATTTTCCTGATCTAAATGAGCTGTAGGTTCATCTAATAACACTATCGGGGCATCTTTAATAAATGCTCGCGCCAAAGCAATCCGTTGTATTTGCCCACCTGACAAACCATAGCCATTTTCTCCCACCAAGGTTAATAAACCCTTTTCAAATTTTTTACTGTATTCTGTGACACCGGCTGTATCTGCGGCAATATTAATTTGTTGTTGTGTAATATCAGGGTTTAACAAACTAATATTTTCTCTAATCGTTGCATAAAAAATAGTCGCTTGCTGCCCTGCCCAAGCAATATTTTTTTCCGCAACTTGTTGATTAACTTTTTTACCATTAATCAAAATACTTCCACTACTTAGATATTCAAACCCCAACAATAAATTAAACAGAGTGGTTTTCCCAACGCCAGATTCTCCTACAATAGCTATTTTTTCCCCAGTTCTTATTTGTAGACTCAAAGATTTAATCACTTCTTTTTGCTGGTATGATTTACATACCTCTCTTAATTCAATACAAAATTCTGAATTTTCAATTCCTTTATCATCACTTGTTTCAATCTCAGGTTGTTGTAATACCGTTAATATATGATCTGTCGCACCTATTGCTGCAGCCTTATCATGATAAAAAACAGCTAACTGTTTTAATGAGTAAAAAAACTCAGGAGCAAGCAGCAGTACAAACAAGGCTTCCTGCAAAGTTATGTCAATGGCAGGGCCAAAACGGACTAACCCCAACAACCCTAGTCCAACATAAACAGCAACTAATGCTACAGCAACCGCGCTAAAAAACTCCAATACCGCTGAAGATAAAAAGGCTATTCGTAAGACTTCCATAGTTTTTTCACGAAAGCCAGCGGATATATCATTGATATTATGAAGTTCTGCTTCTGCTTGTCCAAACATTTTTAACGTTGTTAAACCCTGTATACGATCAAGAAAATAACCACTCATCCTTGACATAGCTAAAAACTGATTGCGTTGAGCTGATGCAGCTCCCATTCCAATCAAAGCCATAAATACTGGAATTAAAGGCCCAGTAACTAAAAAAATAACAGCTACAACCCAATTGATCGGCATAACAACAGCAATCATGATTATCGGTAATATACTAACAATAATTTGCTGTGGTAGATAACGAGAAAAGTATCCTTCTAATGCTTCCGTATGTTCCAATGTTGTTGCAGATAATTCACCGCTATGGTGTTGTTTAACGAAGGCAGTGCCTAATATTGAAAATTTATTTAACAATTCTTCACGTACAGTACGTTTAATTTTGATCGCAACTTTAAAGCCTAGAGTTTGTACAAAATAACTAGAAATACTACGAAAAATAAAGACTAGACTTAGTACAATAAAATAATTTTTTAATTGTATCCACGGTTGCTTTTCAATGATTAAATGATGAAAAATAAACGCTAGTAAAGTCGATTGAATAATAATCAAACCACCATTAAATATACCGACTAGGGCGACTCCATTAATAAGCCGAGAAACATCTTTTTTTTTGGAATTTAACCATTCTAGACACTCTTTTTCTCGGCTCTTGTTTTCATCATAAGCTTTTTGATTATCTTTCTGCGATAATGCCTTCAATTTACTAGTCCACTAAAATTCATTTTTCTTATAAATTTAAATATATTT
>CAZZIX010000235.1:0-1239 GCA_964654345.1 uncultured Methylomarinum sp. | reverse complement strand
AATTCTGATGATGGTAGAGAATTATTAGAACGATATAGTGATTTTTCCATTAAAGTTATGCAAGAAGAACGGGGTATTCAATTAGCTATTCAAGGCGCGCCTGCAAGTGCCTTTGTTGATGGAGTGATGATTAAAGGCATTAAAGAACATTTATTTTCGGTATTAAGAGATCTTATTTATTTAAGTGATGAAATTAATGACAACCCTAAGTTAAATCTAAAAAATTCTGAAGGCATTAGTAATGCAGTTTTTCATATCCTTCGCAATGCCAATATTTTTAATCAGCAAACTGAGCCAAAACTTGTTGTTTGCTGGGGAGGACATTCGATTTCTCGCAAAGAATATAACTACACTAAAGATGTTGGTTATCAAATTGGTTTAAGGGGCATGAATATCTGTACTGGGTGCGGCCCTGGCGCAATGAAAGGGCCGATGAAAGGCGCAACGATTGGTCATGCTAAACAAAGAATTTCTGATGGGCATTATATCGGGCTTACCGAACCAGGTATTGTCGCAGCAGAATCACCCAATCCAATTGTAAATGACCTAGTAATTCTACCTGATATTGAAAAGCGCTTAGAAGCTTTTGTTCGAACGGGTCATGGGATAATTGTGTTCCCCGGCGGTGCAGGAACAGCAGAAGAAATTCTATACTTACTAGGGATTCTTTTACATCCTGACAATGTAGAAATACCGTTTCCATTAATCTTTACAGGACCTAAATGTGCAGAAGATTATTTTATTAAGTTAAATCAGTTTATCGGTGACACCTTAGGTTTTAAGGCTCAACAACGCTACAAAATTATTATTGATGATTCCGCACGCGTTGCTAGAGAAATGAAAGCTGGTATTAAGCATGTTCAGGAATTTAGAAAAAACAAAAATGATGCATACTATTTTAATTGGTCTTTAAAGATTAGTTCCGAATTTCAGCAGCCCTTTAACCCAACTCATCAAAATATGGCAGGCTTAAAATTACATAAAAGTCTGGAATGTCATCAATTGGCTGCTAATTTACGCAAAGTATTTTCTGGAATAGTTGCAGGAAATGTAAAAGATGAAGGTATTCGGTCAATAGAAAAATATGGTCTTTTTGAAATTACCGGAGATATTGACATTATGGAACCTGTTGACCAATTATTAAGCTCTTTTGTAGACCAACAACGAATGAAGTTACCTGGTACAACTTATGTTCCTTGTTACAAAATTATAAAGTAAAATTACTTACTTATAGAATTT
>CAZZIX010000234.1:0-4267 GCA_964654345.1 uncultured Methylomarinum sp. | reverse complement strand
TTTAAGAGGGGATAAAAGGGACTGTTCAGACTCATTTGTTAATTGGAAAATACTTTGAGTCTTTTATAACCGAGAAAGAATTCATTCTACTAATGCTTATTTGTCACCAGTAGATTACGTTGTCAGCATAAAGCTGTATAACTTTGTGTCCTAAAAAGTGTTGACACATCAGTATTTAATTATATTTCAATGGGCTATAGCAACTTTAATTTTTTTTGTCATGTACAGAGTTCTTTTATTATTAAAGGAATTTAATTTAGCTTATAGCAATTTATTGATATATTTATTGAAATATCTATTTATTTATCATATTTTCTTTGCATAAATTACTCCAATCGCTAAAATAACAGCTATTATTTACCAATTGGAAAACCTCATGCCAGTTATTCACATTTCTGCAAAGGAATTACAAAAAAAACTACAAGAAGATGTTGCTCCGCTTCTTTTAGATGTGAGGGAACCTCAAGAATTTGATTTTTCTCATATTGAAGGTAGTCTGCTAATACCTCTGGATCAAATACCTAAGAGAATGAATGAAATAAATTCCAGCAGGGGATGTGTTGTTATTTGTCATGTAGGTGTGAGAAGTCACCAGGTTGCTGCTTATCTAGATCATTATGGTTTTAGCAATATATATAATTTACGTGGTGGCATTGATGCTTGGTCTTTAGATTGTGATCAATCTGTTTTACGATACTAATAATATTTAAAAGTATGTTTTTAAAAGAATTTTATTCAGGGACAAATGATTGTATTAATATCACCGCTGAACAAGGTAGTTTATTCGCAAAAGAAATAGCTAATGATTTTAACCCTTTGCATGATGTTGATTCTAAAAGGTTTTGCGTTCCCGGCGACTTATTGTTTTCTATGGTATTAGAAAAATATGGAGTGAGTAGTAAGATGGATTTTACCTTTTCAGGGATGCTAGGTCATGGTGTTACTTTGAGTTTTCCTGAAACAAAGGATGACCATTTTGAAGTAGAAGGGAGTAACGATAAAACAATTCTTAAAGTGGATCGGAGTGGTGAAATTAATAAAGATGTATCTATGATTAATGAATTAGTTCGTAATTATGTCTCTTTTTCTGGTCAAAACTTCCCCTATATTCTTGTTCCATTAATGGCAAAACAAAATGTGATGATTAACTTAACAAGACCGCTTGTAATGTATGACAGTATGTCATTATATTTTGAGAGGTTGAACTTTACTGATCCAAAAGTGGAAATGTTAGAACCTGAATTAAATGTTAATGGTAAACGAGGCAATGCATTTTTTCATTTTCAAATTAAATCTGGTGATAATGTTGTAGGTAAAGGATTTAAAAAAATTATTATTAGTGGAATGCGTGAATATGAAGAAGAACCTATGCAAGCATTTGTTGATAATTATTTAGCGAGTAAGGAAGCTTATTTAAATTCGCGAGGAATTGATCTTAGTTAATCAGTATTTAAACAAGGAACTTTTTAAGATTAATTATTTTTATTTTTAAAAAAATGGTTAACAACAAAATCGGCAATTACAATAGGGTTGTTTAAGTCTAAAACGGGTGGCATTTTTAAAAAAAGAATTTGTTCGTTGCTTAATTTAGAGTTATGAGTTGTTATTTTGATTTCCGCATCATTTGCAATAGCAATAATATTAGGATCTTTTGGAAAAATAAGAGTTTCTTTTAAAGAAGGGCGGTGAAGTTCAATTTTAGGAAATTCTTCTGCTTTGAAACCCTCTACTAGAATTAAATCTAATTCAGTGTAATCAAAAAACTTTAGTTGGTCTTTTAGTCTTGGTATTGAAATATCATCAAACTCTGTAATCATGGCGCGTCTTTTGTTTGAGATTAGCATGATGGGTGATGCGCCTGCTTTTCTAAGTTGATAACTATCTTTGCCGGGCTTGTCAATTTCAAAATTATGGTGACTATGCTTTATCACTCCAATCCGTAGACCTGATTTTTTTAATAGAGGAATCAGTTTTGTGAGTAACGTGGTTTTACCCGTTCCACTTGCAGCAGCAAACCCTAAAAGAGGGGGCGTGTGTTTTTTCATTAATTTTAGTGTTTATTAATTCTAGAAGCCTTGTATTCTAAGGTATTATTGATCCAAACAAAATCAGTTATACTCAGTAGTTTAGAAAAGTGATTTAGGAGCCAACTTTGATCAGATTATTATTGTTATTTATGATTATATGTTTGGTATTTTGGGGGGTTAGTAGGTTATTAACGATTCAAACTGAAAAAAAACCTATAATTGTTAAAAAAATTAGTTTCTTATTGTTTTTGACAACTATAATTTTATTAACTGTAGTTGGAAAATTAAATTGGTTGTTTGCACTAATGGGAGTCTTTATAGCATTTGTTATGAAACAACTTCCTTATATTATGCGTTATATTCCTCAGTTACATGGATTATGGGTGGTATTCAAGAGAAATAAACATCAATCCTCCAAACCAAAGAGTAATAAATATACCGGAAGAATGACTAAAGATGAAGCATATGATATTTTGGGGCTAACGTCTTCAGCATCAAAGGAACAGATTATTATGGCGCATCGAAAATTAATGTTAAAGGTACATCCAGATAGAGGCGGATCTGATTATCTTGCTGCAAAAATCAATTTGGCAAAATCAATATTATTAGATTAGGTGCAGGGTAATGAGTTTTGGCACAATTTATTAATATATTTCATAACATCGCTTTTATTCATTCTATAAAAAGGTTTGATCCGTTGGCATTAGACAGACTACAAAATCTAAATAAGTCTGGTAAGGGACAAAGGTTTATTGTATTAACAATGTTCTTTCTTGTAATAGGCTTGTTCAATACGAGTTGCACAACAAGTAAAAACTACGCCCCGGTTAGGTCTTCTTCAAAGGGCTTGAGTAAAGTATCAGGGCGAGCTTATAAAACTGTACAGAAAAATTATAAGGTGGCAGGGCAAGATTATATTGTTAGAGGTGGAGATACTTTATATTCCATTAGTCTGCAATCTGAATTAAGTTATCAACAACTGGCAAGTTTAAATAATATTCCTCCTCCTTATTTATTAAAGAAAGGGCAAAGGATAAAATTATATAAGCTAAAAAAAGTATCTAAAAAACAGGGAGTAAGAAAAAAAACTACTCCTACTTTGGCCAAAAAGAGAGATTCATCACAGAACACATCAAGAGTTGAGAGAAGTTCATCACAAAAAAAGTCAACAAATTCAAACGATAATAAAAAAGTGTTAAAGTTTGTTTGGCAGTGGCCTGTGATTGGAAAAGTAATTAAAAATTTTTCCCAAACAGGTAATACAGGAATAGATATTAATGGGAAGACAGGACAAAAAGTCAGGTCTTCTGCTTCAGGAAAAGTTGTATATAGTGGCTCGGGACTTAAGACTTATGGTAAATTAATTATCATAAAACATAATTATTTGTACTTAAGTGCCTATGCAAACAATTCTAAACTATTTGTTGAAGAAGGACAGGATGTTAAAAAAGGACAGGTTATTGCTGAAATGGGGAGGGTAGGGCCTAATAAAGCTTTGCTACATTTCGAAATTAGAAAAAATGGAACGCCTGTAGATCCATTTAACTATTTACCAAAAAAATAATTTAACGGCTTTTTGCCACCTGACTTGGATGAATGATTATGACTGAAGCACTATTAGATATAGATTCGATAAATACTGTTGACAATACTAATAACAATAATTCTTTATCAGCAGAACCTGGGCTAGATACTGTTGTTATAGAAGAAGAGGCGCAAAATACACCGACTATAGATGCAACCAGAGTTTATTTTAATGAACTGGGTAAATCTAAATTACTTACTGCTGATGAAGAAAAAATTTATGGTAAACGTGTTTTAAAGGGAGATGAAGAGGCACGTAGAATCATGATTGAAAGCAACTTACGTTTAGTTGTTAAAATTTCTCGTCGATATTTAAATCGTGGTTTACCACTTTTAGATTTAATTGAAGAAGGTAATTTAGGTTTGATCAGAGCCGTTGAAAAATTTGATCCTGATAGAGGTTTTCGGTTTTCAACTTATGCTACATGGTGGATTAGACAGACGATTGAACGTGCAATAATGAATCAAACAAGAACGATTCGTTTACCTATTCATGTTGTAAAAGAAATGAATGTGTATATTAAAGCGCAGAGGCTTTTAACACAAACGCTTGACCATGAGCCAACGGCTGAAGATATTGCTGAATATTTAGATAAGCCAGTGAAAACTGTTTCGAAAATGCTGAAATTGAATGAGCGTGTTTCCTCTGTTGATGT
>CAZZIX010000233.1:0-4286 GCA_964654345.1 uncultured Methylomarinum sp. | reverse complement strand
CCTTATGCATTTTGATGTTGTTACCCTATTTCCAGAAATGATTTTGGAAGGTTCTAGTTACGGTGTGACTGGAAAGGCTATTGAAAATAAAGTCGTTGGATTATCTGTTTGGAATCCTAGAGATTATACGCAAGATAAGCATCGTAGTGTTGATGATCGACCCTATGGCGGTGGACCTGGAATGGTTATGAAATATCAACCACTATTTGATGCAGTTAATGCAGCACAATCAAACAATAAGGCAACAGAAAGTAAAGTTGTATATTTAAGCCCGCAAGGGAAGCAAGTAACGCAGAGTTTATTGCTAAAGATTAGTCAATCATCTCAATTGATATTAGTAGCAGGTCGATACGAAGGGGTTGATGAGCGTTTTATTGATTCGGTTTGTGATGAAGAATGGTCTTTAGGTGACTATGTTATTAGTGGTGGTGAATTAGCAGCATTGGTTGTTATTGATGCCATTACAAGGTTAATCCCCGGTGTTTTAGGTGATGACAATTCTGCAAAACAGGATTCTTATATGGATGGTTTGCTGGATTACCCTCATTTTACTCGGCCTGAACAGATTGGATCTACCTCTGTTCCTAAAGTGTTGATGAATGGAAATCATTATGAGATTCAGCAATGGAGAATGCAGCAGGCGTTGGGTCGAACAGAATTAAGAAGGCCGGATTTATTAAAAAATAAAGAATTAAGTGCAGAGCAAATAGCTCTGTTGGAAGAGTTTAGGAATATAAGCTAGATAGAGTATTCCTCGTTAGAAATTGATGTTTATTAGGGTGTGGTAATGACAAATATTATTGATATATTAGAAGCAGAACAGCTAAATAAAGATGTGCCTGATTTTTCGCCAGGTGATACGGTTGTTGTTCAGGTTAAGGTAAAAGAAGGCGATCGTGAGAGATTGCAGGCCTATGAGGGTGTTGTAATTGCCAAGAAAAACCGCGGATTAAACTCAGCTTTTACTGTAAGAAAAATTTCGCATGGTATTGGTGTTGAGCGTGTTTTTCAAACACACAGTAAATTGATTGGTAGTATCGAAGTTAAGCGCCGAGGTGCCGTACGCAGAGCAAAACTTTATTATTTACGGAACTTAACCGGTAGAGCCGCACGGATTAAGGAAAAACTTTAATAAAATAGTTTTTTTAGAAAAAGCAGCTTTTAAGCTGCTTTTTTTTGCTTTAAAGCTTTTGTTTTGATTAAATAAAAATTATTGAAGACTGGTTTTTCTCGCTAAATGAGTGAGTGATAACAAATCTGATAACACTTGATATTCAACGGCTTGGTAAAAAATATAGTGTTCAACTGGTTTTTTCTAGGATTAAGGAATAAAAATGCCTGTTATGATAAATTGGGTTGATTTATCAGAAGAAAAAGAAAGTTCATGTTTTAAAATACCTGCTTTGATTGGAGAATTAATTGTCTATCGCGTGGGTCAAGTTGTGACAAAGACAGAGTGGTGCGTTTATTCTTCAGCAATTCATTCTTCCAAAAATGATAAGCAATGTAGTCAAATTCAATTTTTTCTTGATAACCCGAAAGGCTCTTTAGTCATTAATCTAAAAAAGCAAGGGACAGATTTTAGAAATAAAGTCTGGTCTGAAATTTGTAAAATACCCGTGGGGTGCGTGTTAAGTTATTCAGAGTTAGCAAAGAAAATTGATTCTGGCCCTAGGGCAGTAGCGAATGCATGTAGAGATAATTTTTATCCAGGAATAATTCCTTGTCACCGAGTTGTAGCAAAATCTGGGCTAGGAGGATTTATGGGAAAAACCAACGGTAAGCCAATGGAGATAAAGAGAAAACTATTGCAGTTGGAAATGCAATAATCATACTCTAGACTGGAAGGCTATGGGAACTTCTTTAGAACAAATAGATTTATTTTTGGACTCTCTATGGGTTGAAGCGGGCTTAAGTGATAATACTTTAGCTGCCTATGGCAGTGACCTAAAGATTTTTTCAAAATGGCTTAACAACAAAACGGTCGTTGAAGCAGAAGAAAGTGATATTGCTTTGTTTTTAGCGAGTCGTTATAAACAAGGGATAGGAAGCCGTTCGTCTGCTCGTATATTATCAAGTTTGCGTCGTTTTTATGGTTATTTGCATAGAGAAAACACAATAGCGTTGAACCCTACAGTTTTAATAGAAGCGCCCCATATTGGCCGGTTTTTACCAGAATCATTATCAGAAATTGATGTGGAGTCTTTGTTGGAATCTCCGGACCCCACTAATGTCTTAGGTTGTAGGGATAAAGCTATGTTTGAATTGCTTTATGCAACAGGCTTACGTGTATCTGAACTAATTGGTTTAAAATTTGAGCAAGTGAATTTTAGACAGGGTTTTGTGAAAGTTGTTGGTAAAGGTAAAAAAGAGCGATTAGTTCCTGTAGGTGAGCAGGCAATGGAAGGGTTGGAGCAATATATGGTAGGAGCTAGGACTGAAATTATTGCAAACAAACAGTGTGATTATTTGTTTGTGACAAAGCGTGGTGCTGGGATGACTCGACAAGCATTTTGGTACATTATTAAGCGGTATGCAAAAAAAGCAGGGATTAAAAAACACCTTTCACCGCATACTTTAAGGCATGCATTTGCAACGCATTTGCTTAATCATGGTGCTGATTTGCGTGTAGTGCAACTATTACTGGGGCATTCTGATCTATCAACAACCCAAATTTATACACATATTGCACAAGAAAGACTAAAGTCAATGCATGCGGAGTTTCATCCTAGAGGGTAAGCTAATCTAAAGGTTAAGCGTTTATAATTTAATGGCTAATAAGTACCCTGAATCTAATAGAGAATAATAAATGACTCAAAATATTCATCCCACTGCTTATATAGCATCCACGGCTAAATTAGCTGATAATATTACAATTGGGCCATTTGTGGTTATTGAAGATCATGTTGAAATAGGGGATGGATGTGAACTAGGGGCGCATGCCGTTATACAGTCTTATGTCAAAATGGGCAAGGATAATATCTTGCATCCTCATGCAGTGTTAGGAGGGCTGCCTCAAGATGTTTCTTTCAAAAAAGAAACTGTTTCTTGGTTAAAAATAGCGGATAACAATGTTTTTCGAGAAGGGTTTACAGCTCATAGATCCTCTGTTGAGGAGGGAGTGACTAGAATTGGTTCTGAATGTTTTTTTATGAACAATAGTCATGTGGCACATGATTGCACAGTAGGTAATAAAGTTATATTTGCTAATAATGTAGCAATTGGTGGTTATGTTGAGGTTGGAGATAATGTGTTTATGGGTGGTGCAGTGGTTGTACATCAGTTTTGCCGCATAGGCTCTTTTGCAATTGTACAAGGAACAACAGGGTTGAGCATGGATGTTATACCTTATATGTTAATCGGTGGCAGACCAGCAAAACATTACCGTTTAAATTCAGTGGGTTTAAGACGAGCTGGTATTAACGGAGAGCGATATAAAATATTATCTTCGGCGTTTAGATTGTTAAAAAATAAAATGAGTCTAGATGATTTAGAACAGACTGAAGAGTTAACCTATTTAAAACAGTGGTTGGAATATAAATCCAAAAGAGGGACGCATGGATTTGTTGAGGTATCTAAAAAAAGCTCTTAAAACTTTGAATAAAAAATGAAACAATCAATTGTTTACGCTTTAGATTTTGATGGCGTGATTTGTGATAGCGCAATAGAAACAGGAATAGCAGGCTGGAAATCTGCAATACAGGTTTGGGATGGCTTTTCTACTGCTTTACCATCTAAAAAAGTTCTTGATCAGTTTCGTAAAGTACGTCCTATTATGGAAACTGGTTATGAGGCTATTTTAATCATTAAAATGCTAAATGATGGTAATTCGGTAGAGTCTATTTTAATGGATTTTAGCAATAAAAAGGAAAAACTGATTAAGGATTCGAATCTTGATATAGATTTTCTAAAAAAGTTGTTTGGTGAAACAAGAGATCAATGGATAAAAAATGATATTGATGACTGGGTGAAGATGAATCCATTGTTCACTGGAGTAGCTGAAAAATTGAAGCATCTTGCTAGCCGGGATGTCTGGTATATCATTACTACAAAACAAGAGCGTTTTGTTAAACTTATATTGACTGCTAATCAGATTCAAATACCGGATGATAGAGTGTTTGGTCTGGATAAGAAAATAAGTAAAGAAGCTGTTTTAGTGGGCTTGGTAGAAAAACACCCTGAACAGACTATCTGTTTTGTCGAGGATAGGTTTGCTGCTCTACTTAATGTTATAAATAATAAGCGTTTAAAGTCAGTTCAATTATATTTGGCGACTTGGGGATATA
>CAZZIX010000232.1:0-4337 GCA_964654345.1 uncultured Methylomarinum sp. | reverse complement strand
GCAAGCACAACTTGTGGTTGTGGATCTTCTTTTTCCACATAATAAAACTAAATTCAAGCAGGGTAAATTCCACCAAGGATAACAGGAGATTTTGCTCCTGTAACTTCTATCAGATTGCCTGCGAGGTTTTTGATAGTTTGCCTAGCAAGCCATGCAAAAGCCATAGCCTCTACATGATCTGGGTTAATGCCGAATTCGGCAGTTGAAGATACGGGGTGGAGTAACTTCTGTTTAATACACTGTATTAGATATGCGTTATGAACACCACCTCCGCAAATTAAGGTTTGATTGGTAGAAGGAGCATGTTCTTGAATTGCCTCGACAATTGTATCCGCAGTTAACTGACAAAGACTAGCTTGAATGTCGTTTGCGCTGCAATCTGGAAAATGGTTGGTTTTATTTATTAGCCAAGAAGAGGAAAAATATTCTTTTCCAGTGCTTTTAGGGGGTGTTAGTTTGAAATAAGGGTCTTGTTTTAAATGTTCGACTAACTTAAGATTAGCCTTTCCTGATTTCGCCCAGTCACCTTTCTTATCATAAGGGGTGTTTAAATTCTTTTGAATCCAGTAGTCTATTAGTGTATTACCTGGACCAATATCAAAGCCTATTGTTTTTTTGTCAGATAAATAAGTCATATTGGCAATTCCTCCAATATTAATAACACAAATTTTTTGTTTATTTAAATTAAATAGTCGAGAGAAAAATGCTTGATGAAAGGCTGGAACAAGCGGCGCGCCTTGCCCTCCAGCGGCAATATCTCTTCTGCGAAAATCTGCAATTGTTGTAATGCCAGTTTTTTCAGCAATTATGTTAGGGTCGCCTATTTGTAGAGAAAATGCTGAAGGCAGGTCGGGTGCGTGATAAATTGTTTGTCCGTGACTACCTATTGCGGTAATTTCTGTATTGGAAATACCTGTTTTTTTGAGTAGCTCATTAGTGGCTTGGGCAAACAGATGGCCAAGTTTTGTGTCAGTAGAGCCATATTCTTTTAGTTGTACTGGGTTATCAGGGCTAGATAATTGCTGAATCTTTTTTTTTAATGAATCTGAGAAAGGAAAATATTCAAAAGCTAAGGATTCAATTTGATTTTCGCAAAACTTAACTAAACTTGCATCAATACCATCAAGGCTTGTTCCTGACATCAAGCCGATGTATAGTTCAGACATTTTTAATTAGTTGCTCTGTGCAAGCAAGGTAATGGCAATTGTTTTGTTTAGCTGGGCGATATATGGTTGAGTTTGTTGTTTAAATTTAGCTAAAAGTGCCTTTTTAACAGGCCTTGCATGAGGGAGATCAACTGTTAATGGGTTTTTGTGTGAGCCATTGACAAGAAATTCATAATGTAAATGGGAGCCCGTTGCTAAACCTGATTTACCAACATAGCCTATTGTTTGTCCTTGATTAACATAGGATCCAACTTTTTGTCCTTTTCTATATTTGGATAAATGGGCATAAAGAGTGCTATATTTTTTACCGTGCTGGACTATTATAACTCTGCCATAACCACGTTTTTTACCTCTGAAAATAATTTTTCCATCACCTGTCGTTTTAATGACTGTTCCTGTTTTAGCTGCATAATCAACACCTTTGTGTGCTCGTATTTTGTTTAAAATAGGGTGTTTTCTTTTTAAATTAAAATGAGAGCTAATGCGGGCAAAATTGACGGGTGTTCGTAAAAAAGCTTTTCGCATGCTTTTCCCTTCAGGTGTAAAATATCTTACCTTTCCTTCATCATTTTCAAATCTTACAGCAGTGAATGGTTGTCCTTGATTAATAAATTCTGCGGAAAGAATATTACCAGTACCAATCTCTTTTCCTCCTACGAATAGCTTTTCATATACAACAGTAATTTTGTCATTTTTTCGTAAGTTAAGTGCGAAATCAATATCCCAGCCAAAAATATCAGATAACTGCATGATAAGTTTATCAGTGAATCCTGCTTCTTTTCCATCAACAAATAAAGATGATTTAATCGTTGTTTGAATGCTGGTTATTCTTTTTTCAATGGGTTCGCTAACAACTTCGATAGAAAATGTATTATTAGAACGAGTGGCTGTAACTAGATTTATAGAGCTTTTTTTGTAAATAAGTTCTTGAAGTTTATTATCAGAATCAATGTGGACAATTATTTCCCTGTTTGGAAAAATTGATTCAAATTGTTTTTTGTTTCCCTGTGCTTTGATAAGATTAAGTAAATCAATCTTTTTTAGTTTAAGTTTGGAAAAAATTATAGAGAGACTTTCTCCTTTTTTAATCGTATGAGTTAATGTTTTAAATTTCGGTTTGCTGGGTGTTAGAGAGATTGGTGGTACTATGATAGGTGCAGGATTTATAGATGTAATTGTCGGGTTGTTAATAGAGACTGAAGTATAAGTTGATTGGATAGCCGGTATAGTTAGAGGGATGGTATTAGGTTTTGAGTCTAAGTTTTCAGGTATGATAAGAGCATAACTTGCTGTAGCAGCAATAGCTGTACTGATGCCTAAAAATAACGATTTGTATATTTTATTCTTCACGAGACTTATACCCTAGGTATGTAGTTATTTTACTCAATAATGAGTAATTAAAAGAGACAAAAATTCTAACCATTATAATCTATATAAAAATATTTTTCTGTAGATTTGATCTAGCAATGGAAAATAAAAAAGTCAATATATACAGAAATTAGCTTTGTTTGCCTTTTAGTAATGGTTTTAGGGGGTTAAAGTCTGGGTTTGAGTGCAATATTTATTTATAGAATTATTGTTTTATTATTTTTTATTGAAGTTTAGATGGGATTCTCTATGTTAATGTTGAGTTGTTGATAATTAGATGTGTAGAAACTTTATGCTTTTGGGGGTAATAAACTTATAATAAAAACAATTTATTTTAATTTTGGAGATAGAAATTGTTAGAAGACATGCTGGGTCAGCTTAGGCGCGGGGTTGATGAGATTTTAGTCGAGTCTGAGTTTGTTGCGAGGCTTGAGGAAAATAGGCCGTTAAGAATAAAGGCAGGCTTTGACCCTACGGCACCGGATTTGCACTTAGGTCATACTGTGCTTATAAATAAATTGAGACAATTTCAAGATTTTGGGCATGAAATTCAATTTTTAATTGGTGATTTTACTGGGATGATAGGAGATCCGACGGGTAAAAATATAACGCGAAAGCCTTTGTCAAAAGAAGATGTGTTAGAAAATGCAAAGACTTATCAGGAGCAAGTTTTTAAAATCCTAGATCCTGATAAAACTCAAGTGGTATTTAATTCGACTTGGATGAATCAGGTTTCGTCTACAGACTTGATTCAATTAGCATCAAAACATACCGTCGCACGAATGCTTGAGCGAGACGATTTTAGTAAGCGTTTTAAAGGTGGTCAGCCTATAGCAATTCATGAATTTTTATATCCTCTTATCCAAGGTTATGATTCGGTTGCAATGAAGGCGGATATTGAGTTGGGAGGGACGGATCAGAAGTTTAATTTATTAGTTGGTAGACAGTTGCAAGAAGTCTATGGGCAAAAGCCTCAAATTGTTATAACAATGCCTATTTTGGAAGGGTTGGGTGGTGTGAAAAAAATGTCCAAGTCGCTTGATAATTATGTTGCTATCGCTGATTCGAGTGATGATATGTTTGGTAAGATTATGTCGATCTCGGATGATTTAATGTGGCGATATTTTGAATTATTAAGTTTTAACTCAGTGGCTGATATCCATAAATGGAAAAAAGAATGTGATGATGGGGCAAATCCGAGAAACTATAAGGTAAGTTTGGCTCAAGAGATTGTAGAAAGGTTTCATGATGCTTTTGCTGCAAAAAAAGCTTTAGAAAATTTTGAGGCCAGGTTTCAGAGAGGAGCAATACCTGATGAAATGAATGAAATTACTTTGATCACGAAAAACAACTCTTTAGCAATAGCAAATTTGTTAAATGATGCTGGATTGACAAAAAGTACCTCAGAAGCTTTACGTATGATAAAACAAGGTGCAGTAAAGATTGATGGTGAAAAAATTAATGATCCTAAGTTGGATATATTAGTCGGAACAAAACAAGTGTATCAAGTAGGAAAAAGAAGGTTTGCTCGTATTGAAATAACAAAATAAAACTGATATTACCTGTAAGAGAAAAAGAAAAGTTATAAAATAACTTTATAAATTGTTGATGAGTAACAATTTATTCGGTTTATGCTATTTTTATAATGAAGAATAGTCAGAAAGTTTGACAAATAAAGCATGAAAATAAAATTGACAGATTAAGAAGAGTCTGTAGAATAGTCGGACTCAGCAGAACGGAAGTTTAGTTGAAAAGGCTTCGGTCTTAGTGCTCTTTAACAACGAAATCGAAATAATTTGTGTG
>CAZZIX010000231.1:0-4347 GCA_964654345.1 uncultured Methylomarinum sp. | reverse complement strand
CAGAAGATTCACCTGCACTAAACATGATTGTCTGGTTATGGGTTTTAGTCAAAGAGAGAGCCTTTAAAAAATAGTTTTTGCAGGTTGGGCTAACTGCTTTTTCGTTAACCCAACATTTTAACATTCCTTATGTTGGGTTGCCAAAGAGACGGCAGCCCCTACAATAATGTGAGAATATTTTATTTTGTTAATACACTACGAATAACAGCAACAATTTCTTTAATTGTCTCATCTGATAATGATGGGCAGATAGGCAGAGAAAAACAGTTGGCAGCAACTGATTCTGTTATAGGCAAAGACAGTCCCGCACAATCTTTTTTAAATACATTCTGTTGATGAAGTGGAACGGGATAATAAACGGCACAAGCAATTTGTTTATCCTGTAATGCTTGCATAACTTCATCACGTCGATCACATAACAATGTGTATTGATGGTAAACATGCTCCCCTATTCCATCTTCATAGGGTGTAGTTAATGGCAAACCAGCCAGCAATTCTGAATACAAATGTGCAGCATGTCTTCGAGCATTATTATATTGCTCAATGCGTTTGAGTTTTGCTCTTAATACTACGGCTTGCATATCATCTAAACGACTGTTATAGCCGATGACATCATGATAATAGCGCACATCAGACCCATGATTACGAAGCATTTTTAACATCTTTGCTGTTTCATCAGAATTTGTGACGACTAGCCCCCCATCACCAAAGGCACCTAAGTTTTTACTGGGAAAAAAACTATATCCAGAAGCATTTCCTATTGATCCGGTTTGCTTGTTGTTAATTTTTGCTCCAAACGACTGAGCGCAGTCCTCTATTAATTTTAAATTATGCTTGTCACATAGTGCCTTAATTTTGTTTAAGTCAGCAGGTTGACCAAACAAATGCACAGGCATAATGGCTTTGGTTTTTGGGGTAATGGCTTTTTCAATGTTTTCAGCAGTAATATTGAATGTTTTTTCATCAATATCAACAAAGACAGGCTTTGCACCCACATACTTAATTGCTTCTGCTGTGGCAATAAAGGTAAATGCGCTGGTAATAACTTCATCACCGAGAGTGATTCCTTCGGCTTTTAAAGCCAAATGTAAAGCATCAGTACCGGATGCACAGCCTATTGCATGCTTAACCCCAAGATATTTTGCCGCTTCTGTTTCAAAAGCTTGTACATTTGGCCCTAAAATAAATGAACAATTTTTGATTGTTTCTGCAAGACCTTGCTCAATTTCGTCTTTAATGTTGACATATTGAGCCTGCAAGTTCACCATTGGAATCATACGAATCTCTTATCCATGCTGTAATAGTTTTGTTATTTCTATCGCCGTTTGTAATGCACGTCTACCTGCTTCGCCAGAGACTAATGGATTTTTACCAGTTTCAATACAGCCAATAAAGTGTTTTATTTCTTCCAATAATGCATCACTGTCTTCAAAGACAGATTCTTCACTAATAATCTCTGGTACGCCAGGAAACATCTCCTTATCACCTGTTTTGTGCTTAGTTAGCACTTTATTCTGAAAATCAACGGATATATACGAAGAAGGTTTAAACATCCTCATTTTTCGTTCCATTTTCATGCTAATTCGACTAGCGGTTACATTGGCAACACAACCATTATCAAAAGTAATTCGAGCATTTGCAATATCAGTTCCTTTAGTTAAAACAGCCGTTCCACTCGCATCAATACGTGCTATATCAGAATCTATCATGGCTAAAATAATATCAATATCGTGGATCATTAAATCAAGAACCACGCTAACATCATTTGCCCGGGGATTAAAAGGAGAAAGACGGTGTGCTTCGATAAACAAGGGTTTTTCTTCTTTATCCAAGCCCATAATGGCAGGGTTAAAACGTTCTAAATGACCCACTTGTAAGATTACATTTTTTGCTTTGGCGATAGCAATTAATTCATCCGCTTCTTCTACAATCACTGTGATTGGCTTTTCAACTAAAACGTGTGTTCCTGCATTTAAAAAGTCACGAGCAACTAAAAAATGAAGTCTAGTCGGTACAACAATGCTAACAGCATCTACTTTACCTAATAAAGATTCGTAATCTGTGAGTGACTTTACACCATGCTTTTCAGCAACTTCATTAGCAGCCTGCTCATTTATATCAACAACAGCAACTAATTCACATTCTTCTATACCTGCATATTTTTCAGCATGAAATTTACCTAAATAGCCTGTGCCAATAACAGCACATTTCAATTTACTCATTTTTTATTCACGACAGATTAAACCTCATTTAGTTCAATGAGACTAAAACCATATATTATACTTCACGCGGTCTCTGACAAGGAATTTATATTGCGTTGTTTTGCACACAGCTACGTAATCTATTGACCATAAAATCTGCCTTTTTGACCTCGTGAAGTATCTCTTATTTATCTAACTCTACCCATCGCAAGCGGTTTGCATTGGTAACAACAGTAACAGATGACATCGCCATGGCAGCACCAGCGATCATAGGACTTAGTAGAATACCAAAAATGGGATAAAGCACTCCTGCTGCAACTGGAATTCCAATGGTGTTATAAAAGAAAGCACCTAATAGGTTTTGCTTGATATTTAGTACCGTTTCTTTTGATAATGCTATGGCTTCTGGAACTTTTAATAATGAGCCTTGAAGAATAACAATGTCAGCACTTTCAATCGCAACATCAGTTCCAGTTCCAATAGCAATACCAACATTTGCTTGAGCTAAAGCAGGTGCATCATTAATACCATCACCCACCATTCCCACTACTTCGCCAGAAAGTTGTAATTTTCTCACCACTTCTGCTTTTTCTTCAGGAAGCACTTGCGCTCTAACGTCTGTTATTCCTGCTTGCTCAGCAATGGCCTTTGCGGTAATTTCATTATCTCCTGTTACCATAATTACTCGCACACCTCTACTTTTTAATCGGTGCACTGCAATTCCTGAATCCGTTTTTATTGGGTCTGATACAGCAATGATTCCAGCTATTTTATTATCAACGGCTAACAACATTGCTGTTTGTCCTTGTGCTGATAACGTTTCTATTTTCTTCGTGTGTTGAGTATATTTAACGCCTTTATCATCCATTAAAGCCTGATTACCAAAAAATATTTTTTGTTTATCAATTATTGCAGTAATACCATGCCCTGCAATAGCTTCAAATCCAGTGGTTTTATCCAGTTTTATTTGTTTGTCATCTGCAGCAGCTAGTATTGCAGCCGCTAAAGGATGTTCTGAACCAGATTCTATACTGGCTGCTAAGCGTAATACTGTTTCTGAATCATAATTCCCCATTGTTTCAATTGTTGAAACAATGGGCTTTCCTTCTGTTACTGTTCCTGTTTTATCTAAAATTAAACAAGTGATCTTTCCTGCGCTTTGAAGAGCATCACCATTACGAATCAAAATACCCATTTGAGCCGCTCTGCCTACAGCAACCATAACTGAAATAGGTGTTGCCAGTCCTAAGGCACAAGGGCAAGCTATCACTAATACAGTCATTGATGTGACAAAGGCATAGCCCATTGATGGCTCTGGCCCAAACCAGTACCAAACAAGAAATGTTAAAATAGAGATCAACACTACAACGGGAACAAAAACGCTAGCAATTTTATCAGCAAGTTTTGCAATGGCGGGTTTACTTCCTTGTGCTGTACGCACACTATTAATAATTTGTGCTAATGCCGTGTCACGACCAATTCGTGTAGCTTTAAATAAAAAACTCCCTTGTTGATTCATTGTGCCAGCGACGACTTCAGAATCTTTAGTTTTTTCTACAGGGATTGGCTCACCGGTTAACATAGACTCATCAACAGAGGAATGACCTTCTATCAATACACCATCAACCGCTATTTTTTCCCCCGGTCTAACTCTTAAAGTTTCTGCTAAACCAACCTCTTCGATTGCAATATCTTGTTCAATACCTTCACGAATGACTCTGGCAGTTCTTGGTTGTAAACCAATCAGTTCTCTAATCGCAGACGATGTTGTTCCCCTTGCTTTTGTCTCTAATGCAGAACCAAAATTTATAAAAGCTAAAATAATCACAGATGCTTCAAAATATGCGTGGGGTGCTAACTGAGTCAAATGGCTTGAATAGTCAATGACCACACAAGAATAAAACCAGGCAGAACCCGTCCCTAAAGCTATTAATGTGTCCATATTTGCCTGCTTCTTCATTAATAACTTATAGGCACTAGAAAAAAAATGCCCACCAGAATATCGCATAATACCTAATGTAATAATTGCAATAATTGGCCAAAACCAGCGTCCAGCATCTGAAGCAATCGTTGGTAGCCAACCTAAATGGCTAAAAATCATCAGTGGCACACCAAAAGCTGCTGCAACTTTTGCTTTTAACATTAA
>CAZZIX010000230.1:0-4353 GCA_964654345.1 uncultured Methylomarinum sp. | reverse complement strand
ATCACTTGTTTTATTTGTTATTTTTTTTGCATTATATTTCGTCATGAGCATAAATATAAGTATGCTTAAAGAAACAAAGACAGTTGATATGATGTATATATTTTTTAACATGACAATCTCCTTCATTTTTATTAACTTTTAAAAAACCTAAAATAAGATTTATTATTGTTTTTGTCAGAATAAAATAATCAAAGCTTTTTAACATGGCTCCATTGTATAAATTAAAAAAATAAAAAGATGTTAAATTTTAACCAGAAAGTAGTGAACTAATTACCTTTTTAGACGACCACTATTTTTTTATATTTATCTGAATAGAGAATTGCAGACTCTAAAAAAACCTATAACTGCAAACTCAGAAATTCCCAACAATAAGGATAAAATGATAAGACAAGATACGGACGATTATCAAAACCTTTTTTTACAAGATATTCCAATCATGGATGTCCGAGCACCTATTGAGTTTGATAAAGGGGCTTTTCCCAACAGTCAAAATATTCCTCTTTTAAATAATCAGCAGCGAGAAGTTGTTGGTGTCTGTTATAAGCATGAGGGACAAGATGCAGCCATTTCTTTAGGGTTAAAGCTGGCTATTCCCGAGATGAGACAACAACGGATGACGCAGTGGCAGCAGTTTATAACGGATTATCCACAAGGTTATCTCTATTGTTTTCGTGGCGGCTTACGTTCACGCACTACACAATCTTGGTTGAAAGAGCAGGGGATTGACTACCCACTGATAAGCGGTGGATACAAAGCTATGCGGACTTATTTGTTGCAGCAGCTGGATGTTAGCTTACAACAGATTCCTTTTGTAATACTCAGTGGCTATACTGGAGCTGGAAAAACACGTGTATTACAAAAAACTCAATATCATATTGATCTGGAAGGACTGGCTAATCACAAGGGATCTGCTTTTGGATATGATGTTCAAGACTTCCAACCGACCCAAATTAATTGGGAAAATCAATTATCAATTGCTTGCCTCAAGTATCGACATCAGCTTCCAGACTCTGGGTTGCTATTGGAAGATGAAGGAAAAAGAATAGGGCGTAATATTATGCCAGAAGGTTTCAACGAAAAAATGACAAAATCACCGTATATTTTTCTTGAGAGAGAACTGGAACAACGTGTTTCTATCATTCGTGAGGATTATATTACAAAAAGTTGGCCGCTTTATCAGCAACAATATGAAGAAAGAGCAAATGAAAAGTTTTCCTCTTTTGTGTTGGATAATTTAGCACGAATAAAAAAACGCCTAGGTGGTATCCGTTATCAAAAAATCAATAGCTCATTTATTTTGGCGCTGGATCATTTATTCGCAACTGGAGAAAGTGATTTTTTTGAAGAGGGAATTTATCTGTTATTAGAAGAATACTATGACCCGATGTACCAATATCAATTACAAAAAAAACAGCCCGAAATTTTATTTCGCGGAACTGAGCTTGAAATTCTGGCTTGGGTTGATGAACATCTAAAAATAATGACATTATGAAGGAAGCACCTATATTTAAAGATCTTGTATTAGTAGGGGGCGGACATAGCCATGCACTTGTTTTACGCAAATGGGCAATGAATCCACTCCCTGGTGTGCGAATTACGCTGATTAGTCCACAGGCAATGACACCTTATTCTGGGATGCTTCCGGGATTAATTGCAGGGCATTATAGTTTTGCAGAAACGCATATCGACTTGGTAAAACTATCACTCTGGACAAATATCCGTTTTATTCAGGATAGTGTAACTGCGATTGATGCTGAAACTAATACTTTAAAATTAGAAAATCGTCCGGCTATAGAGTTTGATGTGGTCTCTATTGATATTGGTTCAACACCTAATCAGCAGATTGAAGGTTCAGCTGAATTCACTACTCCGGTCAAACCGATCAGCGGTTTTTACCAACGCTGGAATCATATTTTGAAACAGGTTCAACAAAATAAAATAAAATCACTGTCGGTTGTGGGTGGAGGTGCGGGTAGCGTTGAAGTTATCATGGCTATGGCATTTAGATTAAAGGAATATAGTTCATCATTAAAATATCATCTAGTAACATCCTCGGATGATATTTTACCTACTTATAACCTCTCTGTTATTAAGCGAGTAAAACAACAGTTTCAAAAATATCAGATAGATATTCATACATCCAGTAGCGTTGAAAAACTTGACCAAGGTGTGATTCATTGTAAAAATTCTGATCCAATATTTACCGATGAAGTTATATGGTGTACTCAGGCATCTGGTTCGTCCTGGTTACAGAAAAGCCAGCTAGAATGTGATGATGCTGGTTTTATGAAAGTTAGGCAAACTTTGCAATCACTAAATTATGACCATATTTTTGCAGCAGGGGATATTGCTAATATGGTTGCAAACCCCAGGCCAAAAGCCGGTGTTTATGCGGTTAGACAAGCAGAAATTTTATTTGATAATTTACGCGCACTGTTGCTTAATCAAACACTAGTTGACTATAAGCCTCAGGATGGTTTTTTAAGTTTATTGGCTCTGGGTGATAAGCAAGCCACTGGGTCAAAATCCATAGTTAGTTTTTCTGGCGACTGGGTCTGGCGTTGGAAAAACTCTATTGATGTTAAATTTATGGATCAATTTCATCAACTGCCTGTTTTATCCATGCCATCGGACTTAATAATTAACCCGCAACTTATTGATGATGAAGAAAAAAGTGAACAACACGATCCTTTAAAACGCTGTGCAGGCTGTGGAGCAAAAGTGGGGGCAGGAATATTGCAGCAAGTGCTAAATGAAGTTATGGGTGAAACTTATTACCAACCTCAGGACGCAATAAAAATTAGCAATCAAGCAGAGACTATTTACCAAAGTGTTGATGCCCTTAAAACACCGATTCAGGATCCGTGGTTATTTGGCAAAATAGCCGTTAATCATGCGCTAAGTGATCTATATGCGATGAACCTTAAGCCAGAGTCTGCTCAAGTAATAATCAGTTTACCTTACGCCAGCCAGAAAATACAAAAAAGACAATTAAAGGCGTTGATGCAGGGAATTACAACGCAACTAGATACGCTGCAATGTCGTTTTTTGGGTGGACATACCTCTGAGGCAAATGAACTTTCAGTAGGGTTAGTGGTTAATGGAGTTCAACAACAAGAAAACTTATTTCATAAACAAGGATTAAACCCAGGAGATAAACTGGTTTTATCAAAACCATTAGGAACTGGAATAATACTGGCTGCAGCAATGCAAAATGAATGTGATGGAGATATTTTTAATCAGGCGATGACTTCCATGCTTCAATCTAATGATCAGACAGCAATGATGCTGAGTCAGGTTAATGTTAAAGCATGTACCGATATAACGGGTTTTGGTTTATTAGGGCATTTAAATGAACTTTGTCAGGCATCTAATTGTGCAGCTAGTTTAAATTTAAATACTATTCCATTACTATCCGGTGTTGAAGCACTTGCGGAGAAAAATATTAAGAGCAGTCTTTATTCCCAAAACAGAAAAGTATTTGAAATGATGGAATGGCCTGATTCTATCACTCTACAGACACATTTTAATTTGCTATTTGATCCTCAAACATCTGGAGGGTTGTTAGCGGGAATACCTGCTCAATATTTCGATGAGCTTGATGATGGTTTTTATCGTCAGTTTAGTATTATTGGCGAAGTGGTGGCTTTTGATGATTCAGTAGCAAGAATTAGAATTGAGGGAAGTTGATTAAAAGCAAATTTTGTTGAAATTATAATACATAGTTTATGTTATAGAATCTCTAGTTATCAAATTTAAAATAATTGTGTCAGCCTTCTCTCAACTTTCAAAATATACACACCTTCCTAAATCATCGTATGATCTATCACAAGCCCAACGCTTGTTTCATGGAAGAGGACATGCTTATAAAAACTTAGAGCATATTACAGTAGACTGGCTGCCACCCGTGATTTTGATCACCCTGTTTTTGCCTGAGCCCCTCATAGACATTGAAGGTTTTGCCGATTGGTTATTATTAGAACTGCCTTCTTGCCAAAGTATCCAGCTTCAGCATCGTTATGAGTTATCAGGATCTTTTGATATTATCCGTGGCGATGTTATTCAGCAATTTTCTATTCAACAAGATGATTTAAAATTTAATATACGTTTAGGTCAAACACGTAATACGGGTTTATTTCTGGATATGCAAAATGGGCGACGATGGGTGCAGAAAAATAGTAAGGGTAAGCGAGTACTTAATTTATTTGCCTATACTTGTGGGTTTTCTATTGCGGCTCAAGCGGGTAGGGCAATGTCTATTTTGAATGTGGATATGAGTCGCACCTCTCTTAATATTGGGCGAGAGAATCATCGTTTAAACCTGCAATCGCTTGATCAAGTGAAATTTGAAAA
>CAZZIX010000229.1:0-4353 GCA_964654345.1 uncultured Methylomarinum sp. | reverse complement strand
ACTTTAAATCAAACCCTATTAGATAGATTGTCTATTCTCAAACAGACAGCTGGTTTATAATAGACATAAAATAGTTTAAGAGAGCATAACATAGTGGAAGTTATTGAATATATGCAACAACTTGGCATGCAAGCTAGAAAAGCAGGTCGAGAAATAAGTAAGGCTGAGTCGGGTAAAAAAAATCTGGCTTTGTTAAAAATTGCCGAGGCTATTGCCATTAATAAAGAGGCATTAGCGGTTGAAAATCAAAAAGATTTAGACGCAGGTAAAAAAAATGGTCTGGATTCCGCTTTATTGGATAGGCTTGAGTTAACACCTGCCAGAATTGATGCGATGATAGAAGGCTTAAATCAGGTGGCTGCCTTGGCTGATCCTGTGGGAGAAATTACAGATCTTAGTTATAGACCGAGTGGTATTCAAGTAGGACAAATGCGCGTTCCTTTGGGTGTGATTGGTATTATTTATGAATCACGTCCTAATGTAACCGTTGATGCAGCAGCTTTGTGTTTAAAATCGGGTAATGCCTGTATTTTAAGAGGTGGTTCTGAAGCGATTTATTCTAATCAAGCGATTGCTGCTTGTATTACTGAAGGTTTAAAATCAGCAGACTTGCCAGCTGAGGCGGTTCAGGTTGTGGAAACAACAGATCGTGCCGCAGTGGGGGAATTGATTACGATGAATCAATATGTTGATGTGATTGTTCCTCGTGGTGGGAAAGGGTTAATTGAGAGAATTAGTCAAGATGCAACCATTGCTGTGATTAAACATTTGGATGGTATTTGTCATGTTTATATTGATGCTAAAGCGGATGTAACCAAGGCGATTGATATTGCTTTTAATGCTAAAACGCATCGTTATGGTGTTTGTAATGCGATGGAAACTTTGTTGATTGCAGAAGGTGCTGCTGGAGATGTGTTACCTTTATTAGCAGAAAAATATCAGCAAGAAGGTGTTGAGTTACGAGGCTGTCTTAAAACCTGTTCTTTAATTCCTGGCTGTATTAGAGCAACAGATGAAGATTGGGATACTGAATATTTAGCCCCTATTTTATCAATTAAAATTGTAGATGATATGGATGATGCGATAGAGCATATTAATCAACATAGTTCTGGTCATACTGAAACCATAGTGACTGAGGACTACACTTTAGCTAGACGTTTTTTACGAGAAGTGGATTCAAGTTCTGTGATGGTTAATGCCTCAACTCGTTTTGCTGATGGTTTTGAATATGGCTTGGGTGCAGAAATTGGGATTAGTACCGATAAACTTCATGCTAGAGGCCCAGTGGGTTTAAATGGATTAACTTCGCTAAAATATGTCGTGCTGGGTGATGGGCAAATAAGAGTTTAGATGATTGGTATTTATGGCGGTACCTTTGATCCAGTTCATTATGGACATTTGCGTACCGCTTTGGAAATAAAAGAAAAATTTGCCTTAGATGAAGTTCGTTTAATTCCTTGTTCACAACCACCGCATAGAGAAACGCCTTTAACATCCCCGGAAATGCGTTTGGCTATGCTAGAACTAGCCGTTCAGAATCAGCCTGATTTAAGGGTAGACAGGAGAGAACTGGATAGGGTAGGGTATTCTTATATGATTGATACACTTAAATCATTGCAGATTGAAAACCCTGATAGGTCGTTGCTGCTTATTATTGGAACAGATGTTTTTGAGGGCTTGGCAAGCTGGCATCAATGGCAGCAGTTATTTGATTATGCTCATATTCTGGTTATCACAAGACCGGGGTATGTGTTACAAGCACTTTCTGGTTTTTTATCATCTAAATTAACTGAAAATAGAGAAGATTTAAAATTAGATAAATTTGGGTGTTTGTTTTTTCAATCAGTCACTCAACTAGACATATCAGCCACAGCTATTAGACTTTTGATAGGCACAGGACAAAACCCTGGCTATTTATTACCAGATAACATCATAAAATATATAAAGAAAAATAAACTCTACTCAAGTAGGTTGGGCTAACAGCTCTACCGTTAACCCAACAAAAGAAAGTGTAAGTTAAGATAAACAATAGATTACAAAATAATTAAAGAGACAATAAATGCAAATAAAAGAAATACTTAAATTAATAGAAGACGTTTTAGATGATCATAAGGGGCAAAATATTACTGTTCTGGATGTTATCGGAAAAACCAGTGTTACTGACTATATGGTATTGGTTACATCAACATCAGCAAGACATTCAAAATCATTAGCCGCTTATGTGGTAGAGAAAGTAAAAGAGAATAATTTAACGCTGCTAGGTGTGGAAGGGGAACAAGGTTCTGACTGGGTTTTAGTCGATTTAGGCGATATTATTTTGCATATTATGACTGAGGAAGCGAGAGGATTTTATGAGTTAGAAAAGTTATGGTCTGTTGATAGAGTGGAGGAGTTAGAAGAAATAGAAAAATAATTTAAGAATTACATTAATTGGTCG
Organism: uncultured Methylomarinum sp.; assembly: GCA_964654345.1. Lineage (GTDB taxonomy): Bacteria > Pseudomonadota > Gammaproteobacteria > Methylococcales > Methylomonadaceae > QPIN01. Next base: position 1,916 of record CAZZIX010000229.1, on the reverse strand, counting down.
ATAGATAGTGAAGGTATAATTAATGGAGTCTTGGTGTGAAAGATTTAATTTTGAGAATTTTGTTGCTGGTGAGCTTAATTTCATTAACAGCATGTTCTCCTTTTGCAACTAAACCTACCGATTTTGTCTATCAAAAAGTTCTTAGTGCTACTAGTTATAGCCAATTACCCAATAATGTAGATTTAAGTCAATCACAAAAAAGTTCTGTTGCCGAGCAGACAGCAAAACTTAACGCCTATAGAGACTTGGCTAAGCAACTGTATAAAGAAAAACTGTCTAACGGAATAACGGTTGCTGACCAGGTGATTCAACATGAGGCCTATCGAACCTATTTAGACTTGTTTTTACGCGAAGCAAAAGTTAAACAAGCACTTGTTTTTTCTGATCAAAAAAGAGTGGTACTTGAATTAAATGTATCACGGCGTTTTTATTATTGTTTTTCTAGTACAGTGGATGTTGTGATTCAATGTTTGAATCAAGATAAAAAAATTGCCTTTACCCGCGTTGGGTATCAACAAGTTCCTATGACTGTTGTTAATTTAGATTGTATTTCATCAGACTGTACCTCCCAATTAAGTGTATCTGGCTTTTCTAAAAAGAAAAATTCTGTTGATAGTGCTATGCTTGATTATGGGCTTTATGATAGTGAATGGACAATTAATATGACTGTTAAATCTGCATTTCGTTATTTTGGTATCACTAAAGCTAATTTTTAAATAATCTTAAAGGTTAGATAAAACTTGATGAACTTTTATCCAGTTAGAATTATTCTTATTAGTAGTTTATTCTTTTTGCAAGCCTGTGCGACTCAACAATCTACTGAAACCCCAAAAGCATCCGTTACACCGACAAATCGTGTTGTTACCACTGAAGGTAAGGCAAAGATTCTTAAGGGTGCAAAACTTATCGCTAGAAAACAAGCGTTTAAGAATGCAATCACTAAAGCTACCACCCAACTAGGCCATCTTGTCTCATCAAAAACATTACTAGGTAGTACCAAAGTTGTAGATGAATGGATAGATGAAGAGATTTATCATCTACAAGTTTTATCAGTTATCTCTGATGGTCAGCAATGTGTGTCTCCCTATCGAAAAAGCATTGTTGTGACGGGGTTTCCGATAGCAACATCAGGTCAGATAAGTGGTAATGAGACTCAAGATTTATACAGCGGTATTCCCAGAGAAATAATGAATATTCTGGTTGAGACAGGTAATTTTATTGGCCATAATAAGACACATACCGTTCTGTATTCTAGACCTGATATGGCACCAGAAATGATTTCAACCACAGGGTATCAAGACTCTACCATTGTTCAGTTAGCACAAGAGAAGGGCGCTCAATTTGTAATGTCAGGCGTTATTAGAGATTTAGAGGTAGAATCAACTGAATATGTAAGAGGTTCAGGGTTTATGTCTCAAGTTAAATCTGCAATGAGAGATTTTGTCGCAAGACGAGGGCTATCTATTGATGTCTATATACATGACGGAATTAATGGGGCGTTATTATTCCAACACCGGTATACTGACACGATAATAGGCGATGTATGGATTCCTTCGGGTTATACGGTTGGAAGTGAACGATTTAAATCAACACCTGCCGGGCATAAAATTTCAAAAATCATCCAATTGGCAAGTAAAGATATTGGACAATTATTTGCCTGTTATCCTTTTTCAGCCGAAGTGCTTAAAGTACAAGATAATAAAATATTTTTTGCTGCCGGTGCTCAAGATAAACTAAAGCTAGGCGATAGACTGGTTGTTTATGCAGTTAATTCAAATTCTGGATTTCAAGAGAAAAGTCTGATTGGCGTGGTGAATGTGCAAGAAGTTCAGAGTAAATATTCGGTTGGTGTTATGGAGATAGTGTCGGATGCTAGAAAAGTTAAAGCTGGGGATATAGTTAAAAGCTGGTGATTC
>CAZZIX010000228.1:0-4366 GCA_964654345.1 uncultured Methylomarinum sp. | reverse complement strand
GCAAAGTATAACCAAGAAGCCACCTAGCTTTAGTTGATGTAGTTTCTCAAATTGATTTGGTTCAAAGTCTTGATCTTGAATATTTTGGTTCTCAATTTTCTCATCCACAATTAATAAAGATACCCTTAATCTTCTTTTCGTAAGTATAACCTCTGCATATCTCTAAAATTTAAAGAAAAAACAAGCTTGTTAAGATGAAATTTGTGAGATATTTTTGAGAGGAAGGTTAAAAATATTTTGCTTTTGCTAATGACCCCAACATTATATAACAACCGATCAAAAGTTAGCGTTCGTCCTACTCTCTCCAGTTTTTCAAGTTTTAAATGGGACTTATTCGCCATTTGAGTTAGTGTATCTGCTGTAAAGAAGTAAATATGGCCATCGCAGTTTATGCTTCTTTCTCTTTTACCAAGTAGTTTAAACATTAAGCTATCATAGCAGGGTGTTTCAATTATAAAAATTCCTCCTGGTTTCAAGATACGATAGACCTCTTGAAAAGTAGATTGAGGATCAGGGACATGCTCAATAACATGCATCATCAATACTACATCAATAGAGCCAGTTTCTATCTCAGAATCTTCCAGGACAGTTGATATTGTGTTTATTTTGTTTTTTTCTTCAGCGTATCGACACAATGCTACACTGGGCTCAACCCCCGTTACTTCCCAGCCATCTTCCTTAAAATACTTTAATAAATAACCAAATCCGCTACCAACTTCTAATAATTTTCCTTGATTGGGAAATTGATTTTGTAAATATAACTTGGTTTTTTTATAGTCATTTACTTGAATTTCTTCTTTTAAAACTCTTTTTTGTAAATCACCTGAATATATTCTTTTAAGAATTAATTCAGGATCGCCAGCCTCAATGTCGACATGATCTTCATTTTTTTTACGAGGATTAGCGTACATTAATTCACATTTATTACATTTAACTATCTGACTAATCTGTGCTTCTCCAGCTTGATAGAGAATTGAAAAGTCATCACTGCCACAAAGGTTGCATGAAATAAATTTTTCTATTTGTGTGTCGATCATTTTATTAGATTAATTTAGAATTTAAAAAATGGCATTTAGACGTTGTTTTAATCTCTTCGATAACGTTGAACAACGGATATAATTAAGAAAAGCCATATAGCCAAATAGAAACTTGGTAGTGTGATGTAAGTGCAATAAACAAGTGATATTTAGTGTTTTATTTGGAAAAAGGGTTTTTATAAAAACCAAGCTTCTGTGCTAGTAGATAATAAAGAGCAGGTGGCTCATGAACAATATATCGATGCCATCTTTGTTTGGGTTCTTTTAAAAGACGGTATAACCATTCCAATCCACCTTCAGTTACCCATGCTGGTGGTCTTTTAAAAGTGGCAGCTTCATAATCTATAGTTCCCCCTAATGGCAAAAATGTTTTAATATGTTTAAAACGATCACGATATTTGACTATGAATTTTTCCTGTCTGCCTCCCCCTAAACCAACAAGTAATACGGTAGCACCAGAATCATTAATGCTATTAATTACTTTATCAATTTCTTTCTGGCTGTTGTCAAAATCGAAAGGAGGAGAATAAGTGCCAATAATAATTTCTCTTCCCACTTTTTTATTGACATTCTCTTGCGCTATTTCTGCAATTCCTGGAGCACCTCCACATAAGAATATAGTGACATCTTTATTATCCTTATGTTTCATATAATATTTGGGGAAATAATCTGAGCCAGAGACACGTTCTTTTGCTGGTGTTCCAAGAAACTTTGTTGCAAAATAGAGTATCTGACTATCACAGGTGATTATGTCAAACTCGGGCAAGATATCATAAAACTCTTGATCTTTTTGAAGTTTCATGAGCATATCTACATGCAGGGTAAGCAATAGTCCTTCATCAAAATTATTTACAAGTTCGTCCATACTGATATTATCTACAACAGCATTCAGTATGTTTATTTGTTCGTAATTAACTGGATTCTTTCTGGGTTTCATTATTATAAAATAAATTGAGTATTAGATATTCCAAAGCTCATCAATTAAGCTCTTGGTGTTATTTATATTTGCTGCGGATGATGCACCAAAGACTATTGAATCAAGCCCTTCAATATCACAAACCCATTCAATCGCTTCTTTTGGTGGTATTGCACCTGAAGCTAATACTGACATTGCAATGACTCTGCTATTGCCTTGAGCGATGACTTTTTTGTACTCCTCAATTCCTCCACACATGCGGAATCCAATTTTATTTATATTTGCACAAACAATTGGGTTTTTTATGCCTTGCTCATTCAGTACTCTTAAAAGTAATGGTAAGTTCATGGTGATAAAGCCAGCTTCTGCGCCAAATTTATTTTGTATATATTTATGATATTCCCCTAGCATGTCGTAAAATTTAAGTCCTAAAAGAAGGTCGGTGACGACATTTTGTAGAAATATAACAGGTGTCTTTACACCTTCAAATTTTTTCATTTCAGTATCTACTAATAATTGCATCATCTTACTGATGTCTTCAGTAACAACTGAAACAGCTCCACGTACAAGAGTATCCATTACACCAGAGGGTGAAAAATTTTTTAAAGTTTTGATGATTCCAACTTCACCCACTGAATTGGCATATTTATGAGCGTAAGGCATGCAGGGATAGAATTCAAAATCTGGATATTTCTGTGGATTGTTTTTTACTATCTCGGCTATCTCGCCCACACGATCATAGGTCGTGCACATAAAAACTTTGATTCCTGCATCATAGGCATCATCCAGCACACGCATAATTGAAGCCGTATCGCGAAATTTCATTGATTGTGAACGTGCTTTTTCTTCCGACATGTGGTTTACGCCGAAAAACTGGTTATCACCAAATAGAATTTTTTGTGGTGTCATGATCAAGCTTTTCCTAATTTTGAAATTTCATCAATAATGGCATCTGTTTCAGCTGCATTAACAAAAGAGCTATCGACATCAACATCTCTACCCAAAATTGCATCTATAAATTGATCAAGCTGAGCTGAGTATTCTTCGCCACGTAAGTAAAAGTTAACTGGCTTTTGTAATTCAGTAATATATCGGGATGTCCAGCCTTCTTCGAAGGATTCGAAGGTCTGTTTGGGTTTAAGATAGACTCGGATTTCCTGTCTATCAGTAATAATCTTACCGTTTTTCCCGTAAACAGTAATAGTTGTACTCATTTTACGAACCGACTCATCACTCCAGTTAGCTTCAAGATAACCCGTTGCCCCAGATTTATAGCTTAGTGTGGCATAAACCGCATCTTCAATATCCGAAGAAAAAATTGATTGCAATTGTGCAGACTTAACTGTTTCTGGTGTTTCTGATACAAAACTCATTAAGTCAAGTACGTGACATGCGTAATCATGGAGACAACCGCCTCCCTCTGATTTTTTTGATCGCCATGTCATACCAGATTTTGGTTTTGTAACCACCTGACCATACGCTTTACCTTCAATATGGTATATATCGCCAATTGCCCCGGCTTTTATCAGTCGGCGCATCTCTTGAAAAGTTCCAATGAAACGATTGTGATAGCCTACCTGACTAACAAGGTTGCTTTTTTTTGCTAGTTCAGAAAGTTGCAAACTTTCTTTTGGGTCTAGGCATAATGGTTTTTCTACGAATACGTGAACACCTTTTTCCAAAGCTAAATTTGCAATTTCAAAATGTGTTGAATTCGGTGTAGAAATGACAACTGCATCTAGCTCGCATTCTTTGAACATTTTTTTATGATCTTTATAAACCTTGACGCCTGTTTGTTTATTAAAAGTAGAGGTCAGAAAGGTCGCATTATCACATATAGCGGTAATTTCTACTTCTGGGTGGGCTGATAGTATTGCATAATGGGACATGCCCATTTTGCCTACTCCGACCAGTGCTAAATTTATCATGTACTGGATAATCCTATGTTTGTATTAAATTAAGATTTTCTTGTAAAACAATCAAAGCAAGGTTATGAAATACTAAGAGGTTCTTCATAGATTTGATTTGTGTGGCTGGTTTATTTAGTTATTGTTGGGTACTTATTTCTTTCTAACTTGTGGATGAGAAAGATTCATAACCAAAAAAATTAAGATCAAGGCAAAGCTAGAATATAATAGCAGGCTATTGCGAAGGGTTTCAATGTTTCCGCTTCTTGGGACTCACGCCTCTCATCTACCTCAGTGTAGGCGACGCAGAGATTGGATGTTTTTGATTCAAGATTCCTTTGTCAATTAAAAAGAAAGGTGTCCTAAATAGTTTTACTATTTCCTAATTAGCAAGAATCGTCAGCTAAAGTAATTTCCACGAGTAAAGAGGTCACTGGCTTCCTACTAAAATCTCTAAAAAGGAGGCCTAGGCTATGAATTCAGTAAAGTTTTAATTAAGAGCTTTA
>CAZZIX010000227.1:0-4369 GCA_964654345.1 uncultured Methylomarinum sp. | reverse complement strand
TTTTGGGAAACAAAAAAACTATCAGAAATGACGACTCAAGAATGGGAATCCATTTGTGATGGATGTGGAAAATGCTGTCTAAACAAATTAGAAGATGAAGACAGCGGAGAAATATTTTTTACCAGTGTGGTTTGTAATCTAATTGATTTAGATAGCTGTCGCTGTACTCGCTATTCAGAACGCACTACACTTGTCCCTGAGTGTCTGGATTTAAAACAACATGAATTCGCTGAATATAACTGGCTACCAGCAACTTGTGCATATCGGTTATTAAGTGATGGGAAACAACTTCCTTCATGGCATCCATTACTATCTGGTACTAAAGAAAGTGTTAAAGAAGCTGGCGTTTCAATTTGTAGCTATGCAATGAAAGAATCTGAAGTTAATGACCTAGAAGAGCATATTATTGAATGGCTTGATTGACCCCAAAATTATCCCATCGGTATTTCTAAAACTTGTCCGATTCGTATACGAGAATTGTTTAAAGAATTAAAAGATTTTATCAATCTTAAACTAACGCCATAGTGGTCTGCAATTTCTGACAAAGTATCTCCACTAGAAATAACATGTCTTTTATTACTCTTTATAGGAACTGATTTTTTTGAAATTGCAGCAATATATTTTGCATTCGAATTCAAAGCATAGTAAGTATCTGGTGGCGCATACTGACTAAAGTACCCAACAACTCCTTGAAAAATTGCTTGGGCCATTTTTGACTGATGAGCACGACTTTTTAACTTACGCTCTTCTTTAGGGTTTGAAATAAATGCTGTTTCAACCAAAATAGAAGGAATGTCAGGTGATTTTAACACCATAAAGCCAGCTTTTTGAACTTTACGGCTATGTAAATGACCTATATTTTTAAACTGTTTTAAAACTTTGCTTGCAACATTACGACTAGCATCTTTTGTCGCTTTTTGTGATAAATCCATCAACACATTAGCCACCACATCTTCTTTATCTGCCAATTTCACACCACCGACCAAATCAGCCGAGTTTTCATGTTTTGCCAGCCATCTAGCAGCTTCACTTGACGCGCCATGATTTGATAAAGTAAAAACAGATGCACCTTTAACTTTTGAATTTTTAAATGCATCCGCATGAATGGATACAAAAAGATCTGCATTTTTGGAGCGAGCTATTTCCATCCGCTTTCTTAAGCCAATATAATAATCCCCTTCTCTAACCATCACGGCCTTCATTCCCGGTTCTTTATTAACTAAAATTGCAAGTTTTTTGGCAATTTGGAGTACCACTTTTTTTTCCCGAGTACCGTGCTTTCCCAAAGCACCAGAATCTTCACCTCCATGACCTGCATCTATTGCAATAACAATATCCCTGGCTTTTTTATTCAGCGTTTTAGTAGCAGTTCTAACCCTGGTTCTTGTGTTTTTTGTAATTTTTGGCTCATTCTTTTTTGAAACTTGGGCATAAGTTGTCTTGTTATTGTTATCAATAAACAAATCAACAACTAAGCGATGGCCATTTTTTTTGGTTGGTTTTAGGATAAAACTTTTAGGAGATACACCTTCTTTTAAATCTATAACAACTCTTAGGTTTTTTTTGTTACGTGGAGCACTACGCAGTCCATTAAACAAAGGGTGTTGTTTAGGTGGTTGGGCTAAAACTTTTGATAACCGAGTATCTTTAAGATCTATAACAACTCGAGCTGGATTTTGTAATAATAAAATTTTATGTGATACAGCCGAGGAAAGATCGAAAACGACACGAGTATGGTCAGGTGCAGTCCAATATCGCAAAGATTTGACACTCACTTGTTTTGCATAGCTTGTTACTGAAAGTAACAATAAAATACAAACACTTATAAATTTCCAAAGCTTAAACATAAAAAACAATCCAAATAAAACTATAATCTTAATTAAATTATAGCACTAAGTTTTTGTTTTTCCAGTTTAGAACCAAATTATTTGAAAGTTTTTTTGATCCCACCTGAATGTCAACAATTCTTTCTTTACCTTCAATATCCAAAGTCAATTCTATATCAGGCTTTGGTAAAAAGCCGTTGCCTAATTCTGGCCATTCAATAAAACTTAAGCATTGTTGATCTAAATAATCTCTAATTCCAATCCACTCAAGCTCTTCAGGGTCTTTTATTCTATATAAATCAAAATGATATAAATAGCTATTGGCTAGCTCATATTCTTCAACGATTGTATAAGTAGGACTTTTTACCGCTGATTTATGTCCAGCAGCCCTTAATACACCGCGTGTTAAAGTTGTTTTACCTGCACCTAACCCCCCATGCAAAAAAACCAAACATTTTTTTGGCAAAATACGCCAAAGCTCTGCCCCTAATAATTCGGTTTCCTGTTCATTTGCTAAGGTAATTTTCATTGCTGGTTAATCAATCGTCTTATAAAAGGCATTAAATCACTCGCCAACAAACCTATTTCTCCATTTGTTTGGGCTGATAAATCAGCTGCTTTGCCATGAAGATAGACTGCTGTTACTGAAGCCTCATATAAATCCATTTTTTGTGCAATTAACCCACCAATCATACCTGCCAGCACATCACCCATTCCACCACTTGCCATACCAGGGTTACCTGTTGTTGAAACTGTAATTTCATTTCCTTTTGCAATAAGCGAGCCGGCTCCTTTTAATACAATAACGCCACCTTGATGTTTTTGCAGTTTAGAAATAGCAGAAAATCGATCCTTTGCTATATCTTCTGTAGAACAGCCTAATAATCGTGAGGCTTCTCCTGGATGTGGCGTTAACACCCAATTATTATCGTAATAGTGATTATCCTTAGCCAAAATATTGAGTGCATCAGCATCACAAACTACGGGTTTATCAGAGCTTATCGCTATTTTAAACAGGTCTTTAGCCCAAGTAGATTGCCCTAAGCCAGGACCAATAACAACAACTGAAGCTTTATCTAATAAAGGTAATAAATCATCTGCCTCTTCAATTCCATGACACATCAACTCAGGCCTACCAAAATTAATAGTACTAAAATGAGTCGATCGTGTTGCAACACTCACTAGTCCTGATCCTACACGGAGCGCTGCTTCAGCAGCAAGTCTGATTGCGCCTGAGAAACCAACCTCACCCCCAATTAAAAGCACATGCCCATGGTTCCCTTTATGTGCACAGCGGTTTCGTTTTGGAATTGATAGATGCGTGATTAATTTTGAAGCATAATCAACCTTGTTAAAAACATCATCGGGTATATCTAAAGAAGTATAGCTAATCTTTCCACAATATTCTGCAGCATCACCGGTAAACAATCCCTGTTTAAGAGAAATAAAACTAACTGTATAGTCTGCTTTGATTGCAATCCCCATTATACAGCCTGTATCAGCATTCAATCCTGATGGAATATCAACAGCAATAACTGGGCAGGTCGATTGATTGATTAATTTAATAGCCTTTGCATAGTGTCCAGTTACTTCACGATCAAGCCCTGTACCTAAAAGCGAATCCACTACAACGCTGTCATTTAAAATAATATTATGAGCAAACTCAGTACATATTCCACCAACGTGACAATAATCTTGATAAGCGATTAGTGCATCATTCTTTAACTGATTGGGTTCTGAAAGATAATATACTTCCACATTTATTTTTGCTTCTACTGCTAATTTTGCGATGACGTAACCATCACCCGCGTTATTTCCTGCCCCACAAAAAACAATCAAATCATAATTAGAATAATTCGCTTGAATTAATTCAAAAACCGCTAATCCGGCTTTACGCATTAACTCAATACCCGGAATATTTTTTTCATCAATAGCTATCTGGTCTATTTTTCTTGTTTGTGCAGCCAAATAAAGTTTTTCAGGTAATGTTTGCATAGGTATATAGGATAAAATGATATTTTTTATATTATATTTCTTATTGTTCCATGGATAAATCAAACCCACAAAACAATTTAGATCTTTCTCAAAATATTAAAAAATGGGGGGCAGAGTTAGGGTTTCAACAAGTAGGCATAACTGATACTAACCTAAGTTCAGCTGAAAACCATTTAAAAAACTGGGTTGATCAAGGCTTTCATGGCGAGATGGATTATATGCATAAACATGGACTAAAAAGAAGTCACCCTGCCCTGTTACACTCAGGAACCATTAGCATTATTTCTGTGCGTTTAGATTATCTGCCAGAAACTAGCGAGAAAATTAACCAAGTGTTAGAAAACCCTATCTCTGCATTTATCTCCCGTTATGCCCTTGGTAGAGATTACCATAAAATGCTACGTAATCGATTACAAAAACTGGCAACTAAAATTGAATCAGAAGTTGGAAGTTTTGGTTATAGAGCTTTTGTTGATAGCGCACCGGTATTGGAAAAAGCTATTGCTGAAAAAGCAGGTCTAGGCTGGATTGGGAAACACTCAAACCTG
>CAZZIX010000226.1:0-4383 GCA_964654345.1 uncultured Methylomarinum sp. | reverse complement strand
AATTAGAACGATTCTTCCACCAAAATATTTTCCAAAATAAATATACTACAGAGAGAAATGTTTAAAAGAATACAGACTTCGCATCGCGCGAAATTTAACTTATCTAGGTAATCAAAGGCACAGTTATCAAGTACAAGAAACTAGCATTAAAACAAACCTAACTACTAAACCTTTAAAATTAATGATGGACTTCATATCTTAATCACAAACAGAAATTCTGATTTAAATGATTAGACTTATTTTAGAATACAAAGTAGTTTTTAGTCTCAAGTATGTATTGGAGAAGACTAAGACTCCCACTCCTTTTATCATAAAATTACTATAAAGTTGATTTGATATCAGCAATATACCAATCAATCGCTTCTTCCATTCCCTGGTAAATAGTATGTGTAGGTTCATAGCCTATCAATTTTTGTGCTTTTGAAATATCCGCATTAGAATGGCGAATATCACCTACTCTAAAATCTTGATACTTCGCTTCCTGTTTCTGAAAACCTTGAACACGGGTACTAAGTTCTTTATTAATCAGTGCATACAATTCATTTAAAGTATTTCTACCACCTACAGCAACATTAAAAGCTTTTCCAAAAGCATCAGTGTTTATTGTTGTTCCCGCAAGTAGGTTCATTTGGATAACATTATCAATATAGGTAAAATCACGGCTTGTTTCACCATCTCCATAAATAAAAACATCTTCTTTTGCTAGCAAAGAATCCACCCATTTTGGAATAACTGCCGCATATGCTCCATTAGTATCCTGACGACGACCAAAAACATTAAAATAGCGTAAACCGATAGTCTCTATACCATAAATTTTGGTAAAAACACCAGCATATAGTTCATTAGCCATTTTCATGGTTGCATATGGTGAAAGAAGATTCCCTGTTCGTTCTTCTACTTTTGGAAGTTCTTTTGAATCACCATAGACTGAACTAGAGCTGGCATAAACAAAACGTTTGACACCAGAATCTTTAGCTGCAGTTAACATATTCAAAAAACCAGTAATATTTGATCGATTAGATGTAACGGGGTCAGCAATTGAGCGAGGAACTGATCCTAAAGCAGCTTGATGAAGAACTATATCAACACCTTCACAAGCTTTTTGACAGATTTTAAAATCAGCGACATCACCCTCAATAAAAATAAAGTTCTGTGCTGATTTCTCACCTACAGATGCAAGTACATCATCTATATTATGTTTAAAACCGGTAGAAAAATTATCGAGCCCGACTACTTTTTGATTATGTAACAGTAAAAACTCAGTCAGATTTGAGCCAATAAAACCAGCATTACCAGTTACTAACCACGTTTTTTGTTCTATTTTAAAAGTATCAAGTAGTTGCTCAAATGTGGTCATTTTATAAACGCCCATCAACAAATTGTCTATCAACAATTGATTTAATATCAAAAACAACTCGTTGATCATTAGATCTTAAGTCTAAACTTTTAAACTCATCATGAGCAACTGCCAAAACTAGTGAATCGTAGCCATTAAGTTCAAGGTTATCAACCAGAGAAACATTATATTCTTTTTCCACTTCTATTTTATCGGCCCATGGATCATATACATCTAGCTGGACCCCATATTCCTTAAGCTCGTGGATAACATCAACAACTCTTGAGTTACGAATATCTGGACAGTTTTCCTTAAATGTTATTCCTAACACCAACACTTTAGATTCTGAAATTGAAATCCCTTTTTTTATCATTAATTTTATAATTTGTTGTCCCACATAACTACCCATACCATCATTAATGCGGCGACCAGCTAATATAATTTCTGGGTTATATCCAATTTCTTGGGCTTTGTGTGTAAGGTAATAAGGATCAACACCAATGCAGTGACCTCCAACAAGACCAGGTTTAAAAGGTAGAAAATTCCATTTAGTTCCTGCAGCATCTAAAACTGCCTCTGTATCAATATTAAGCTTATTAAATATCATAGCGAGTTCGTTAACAAAGGCAATATTTATATCTCGCTGGGAATTTTCTATAACCTTAGCTGCTTCTGCTACTTTAATACTGGGCGCTAAATGCGTACCAGCCGTAATAATACTTTTATACAAATCATCTACTGTTTTTGCTATTTCTGGAGTTGAACCTGATGTGACCTTAAGAATTTTTGTCACCGTGTGCTCTTTATCACCAGGATTTATTCGTTCAGGCGAATAGCCACAAAAAAAGTCTTTATTAAAGACTAACCCACTAATTTTTTCTAGAACTGGAACACAATCTTCTTCAGTGGCTCCAGGATAAACTGTGGATTCATAAATAACAATATCGCCTAACTTCAGTACACTACCAATTGATTCACTAGCTTTAATAAGAGGTGTAAGGTCCGGACGTTTATTTTTATCTATAGGAGTAGGGACTGTTACTATATATATGTTGCAATCTTTGGTTTCTTGAATATTTGTAGTAAAAGTAAGCTGATGATTTTGAACAACATCAGTTAAATACTGATCAGAAATTTCCAGAGTTCTATCATGCCCCCTGGTTAACTCATCAATACGTCGTTTAGTAATATCAAAACCAATGGTTGGATATTTTTGTCCAAACTCTACAGCTAACGGGAGACCTACATAGCCTAAACCAACTATACAAATTTTGTTTTTCATTATTATCCTATTTAAATTTTTCAATGTTCAGACCGTGTAAAATACTGACTAGGAATTCCAATATAAACTATAGTTCATTTTTACTAAAACTTGAAAACTTAGCGTTATTTCGTACAATTACGCCCTAAAACCAACAATTTTTCTGGTTAGAAAGAGAACCTTCAGCCGTACATAGAAACTTTCTAAAAGTCGACCTCAGAATTATAACTGTGAACCGCTTGACTGATTAGATAAGGTTAAATTTAGCGCAATTCGTTATCTAGAAATTTTTTTTAACGTTTTGCCCTGTAGTCTTTTTATACATTGCATTTATTATCGGCTGAAGATTCTTTCTAATCAGGTAATTTATTGAGCACAGTATCACCCAACTTCTTCCACAATTTAGGACCTAACTCCAATTTGAATGTATTCAAACCCCATTTCTTCCATCCGTTCCTTGTTAAACTGGTTGCGCCCATCAAAAAATACAGCTTGTTTTAACATTTTTTTTATCTCATCAAAATCTGGGCTTCTAAACTCCTGCCATTCAGTCACTAAAATAACAGCATCTGCTCCTTTAACCGCATCATATTTACCATCAACATAAGTTATATTTTTATTATTTTTTAAATAGTACGTTTCAGCCTCATGTCGTGCTTTTGGATCATAAGCATTAATCTTTGCACCTCGAAATGTTAGCTCATTGATAATGGTGATTGATGTTGCCTCACGCATATCATCAGTTTCCGGCTTAAAAGAAAGCCCCCAGACAGCAAAAACAAAGCCATCAAGATTTTCACCAAACCGTTTTATCACTTTATTGGCTACCACTTTTTTTTGATCATAGTTAACTAGCTCTACAGCATCCAATATTCGAGGCGTATAACCAAAATCTTTTGCTGTTTTTGCTAAAGCTTGCACATCTTTTGGGAAACAACTTCCCCCGTAACCACATCCTGGATAGATAAAACTATAACCAATACGTGAATCAGAACCTATTCCATCTCTTACTTTATTAACATCCGCCCCAACTTTTTCACAAATATTAGAAATTTCATTCATAAAAGAAATTTTAGTGGCTAACATAGCATTGGCAGCATACTTAGTCATCTCAGCACTTTTTATGTCCATTCCAACAAAGCGGTCACGTGTTTTCATAAAAGGTGAATATAACTCATGCATAATTTGCATTGCTTTATTATTATCTGCACCAATAACAACTCGATCAGGATGCATAAAGTCATTAATAGCCGCCCCCTCTTTTAAAAACTCAGGATTAGATACAACATCAAATTCTATATTTACATCACGTTTGTCAAGTTCCCGTTGAATAGTTTCTCTAACTTTGTCTGCTGTACCAACTGGCACTGTTGATTTATCAACAATTACCATATAGTCCTGCATGTATTGCCCTATACTTTTAGCTACAAGTAATACATATTGCAAATCAGCCGACCCATCTTCTCCCATGGGGGTACCAACAGCAATAAAAGCAATCAGAGAGTTTGCAATAGCCTGTTGAATATCTATAGAAAAATCTAATGCGCCTTTATTAATATTTTCCTTGACCATCTCTTCAAGGCCAGGTTCATAAATTGGAACAATCCCTTGTTTAAGGTTTTCAACCTTTAGTTCATCAATATCAATACAGGTAACTTGATTACCCATCTGTGCAAAACAAGCACCGCTTACTAACCCAACATATCCACTTCCAACAATAGAAATCTTCAACTTTCCTCTCTTATACTAGCAATACTATTTGTTATATAATTCAAATTTACAAAAT
>CAZZIX010000225.1:0-4385 GCA_964654345.1 uncultured Methylomarinum sp. | reverse complement strand
GGGCAAACTGGGCAAGCCATTTCATTAATTGCTCATCATGAATATCATCATTTTACAGTGATTGAAAAGCATAATGCTCTTCATCTGAAAAGAGAGCAACTAGAAGGTTTTGAAGCAGATGAAATAGCACCCCCTATGCCACGTTCTAAACCAAAAAAGAAAGCTAAATCTAAAAAAGCAGTTTTAAAGAAAAAAAGTATTGTTGAGAAGGATAATGATGAAAAGGAAGTTAAAAGTATTCCTTCAAAAGTCAACGAGCAAGATTTTGAAGAGACAGCAGTAAATGCCCATATTTGGGACAAACGGTAATAAAGATCTTTTCAGTGGATTCCCTTTTAACAGGGTTCTAACGACTAGTTTCTTGTTCCCTTCAATGAATTATAGGCTAGTTAGAATTAGCATTTAACATAATGATTTTAATATAAAACCTTCCTGTAGGTTTGATGTACTATTTTTCTTAAAACAATGAGTAATATCTATATTGAATAAATCTATTGTCCAGCACTCAAAGATATTACTTTGAGTATATGTTACACATCATTGATTAGATTGTGTTAATCTTTAGATAGGTGGCTATTCAAATATTGCGTACGAAGAGCGACTATTTTTAAGTATAGATCTAAAACAAGAATAATTGGGACTATGCTAATTTTATCTAATTTAGAGGGGGTTATATGTTTGATTCATTAATAACAGAAATTGCCAGTAAGTTTGGTTTAGGTACCAAGGCAAGTGGAATTTTAAGTGCTCTATTAGGGCTGATGTTCAATAAGAGTAGTGGTGGAATGTCTGGTTTTTTAGATAAATTAACGAGTGGTGGACTCGGAAAGATCGTCACATCCTGGATTGGTAAAGGTGACTCAATGACAGTTAATGCTACCCAGATTGAGGACGCAATGGGTAGTGGCATAATTAGCAGTATGGCCTCAAAACTGGGGTTAGCCAGTGGGCCTGTCGGTATGGCAATCGCTCATATGCTTCCAAAAGTAGTCAATGCATTAACGCCTGACGGTGTGATTCCAGACAGTATTCCTTCTAGTCTAGCCCAATATATGCAAGATGATGGACATCAAGAAACAGCAGAACCAGAAGTTAAAATTCCAAATCAACCTAGTGAAGTAGTAAGGGAACCTGAAGTTCGCACACAATATCAACAAGAAGATTATTCGCAAGTTACTGACGACATAGACGACATAGACGATGAAGCGTCAGGATTTCGCTGGTGGTGGTTACTATTACCACTTTTTTTACTACTTGGCTGGTGTGCTTTAAAACAACCTGCCACAACAATTCCAGAATCTGCCGTTGTACCAGAAGTTGAACCTATTGCTCCTGTTGCTCCGGTTTCAAAATTAAACCCTAGCCTTTCTATAAATAATGAGATAGATGGCTTTTATATTTCGGGTACTGTTGCGGATAATGCAACAAAAGACTCTATTTTAGCTGCACTTAACTCTTCTGTAGGCACAGGAAAGGTTAACGGTGATATTCGTGTAGACCCAGCTACTAACAGTGCAGGTTGGCTGATGAAACTATCTACTGTTTTACCTGCGTTGAAAGAGGTAGTAGGTTCAAAATTAAGTTTTGATGGAAATGATATTTCTCTGGATGGAAGTATGGATCAGGGCATGATTGATGGCTTGATGGAAAAGATTAAGGGTGTTTTTGGAGGCGATAGTTTTAATATAAGTTCTAATGCAGTTGCTCTTCCTTCAGCGACTGATATACCTGATGCAATTACTGAACCGGTTGCTGAATCAACAGCTGAAGTAAAAGAAGTGTTAGCTGACACTGCTGCAACAGGCAGCAATGCGATTAAGGAGATGGTTGCATCAGGAACAGTAACGGCTGAAAATTTGATAAAAGCACTGAATATGGGGGGTATTAATTTTGCCACAGGTAGCTTTAATATAACGCCAAAAAGTATGGCGATGTTGGGTAATGCAGCAGAAGCAATTAATGCTGCACCTGCAGGCACTAATATTCAGGTGGGTGGACATACTGATAATACGGGTTCAAGTGAGATCAACGCAAAACTTTCCAAGCAACGGGCTCAGGCAGTTGTTGATACTCTAGTTGGAATGGGTGTTGATGGATCTCAACTCAGTGCAGAAGGTTTTGGTGATTCACAACCCATCGCTGACAATAGTACTCGTGAAGGTAGAACTCAAAACAGACGTATGGAATTTACTTTAAGGTAAGTCGTTAAAACACAAAAAACGCGCATCTATCACACCATTATGATGCGCGTTTCATGTGTTCTAGATATTCTAATCGGGTACAAAATCAGCTAAAATTAATATTCTGATCCCAATAAGGCTTATCACCAAATCGTTCAACCAAAAAATCAATCAATAGTCGTGTACGTTGGGATAAATAACGAGTTTGCGGAAAAACTGCATAAGCGTTAGGTTGTGGTCGTTTGAAGTCCATTAAAACGGGTACGAGTTTGCCAGCTGCAATTGCTTTCCATGAAATAAAAGTGGGTATGGACACAATTCCATGTCCTGCAATCGCCATATCTTTTAAAAAGTCTCCGTTATTAGCTATCATTTTCCCATTCGTACTAACAGTATATTGTTTCCCTTTCTTGTCTGTAAATTTCCAGGTACTGGTTCCAGTGATATTGTATAGAAGCAGGTGATGATTTTTTAAGTCATCTGGTGATTTAGGTGTTCCCTGTTTTTGTAGATATTCAGGGCTTGCACAAAGCATGATTCTAATAGGTGAAATTTTTCGAGCAATCAGACTTGAGTCTTTTAAATCAGCAATTCGAAAGGCAAGATCAAGCCCCTCTTCAACCAAATCCACTTGCCGGTCTGAAAAATCAATATTGATAGTCAGTCCAGGGTGTTTTTTCACAAAAGTATCTATCGCTGGTGACAAGTGTCTCAGCCCGAATGATAAAGGTACTGCAAGATTTATAGTTCCTTCAAGCGATGTATTGGCATCAGAAGTTATGGCATTGAGTTCAGCTACATCATCAACGATTTTAATTGCGCGGTCGTAATAGCTTTGACCAATCTCGGTTAAACTGGATTTGCGAGTAGTTCGATTTAACAAGCGCACACCTAGACGTGTTTCCAAATCAACCAGTCGGCGACTGACAGCGGACTTTGCCAGCCCTAATTGATCCGCAGCACGACTGATTCCACCCGCTTCTATTATGCGGATGAATATATTCATATCTTCTAACTGACCCACCTATAGTTCTCCAAAAGTGAACAATGATTTGCAATTATTGTTGTTTATCCTTTTTTAGTCAACATGTAAAATTTCCCTAAAATGTAAATAGAAGAAATAATATGAATACTAAAATTCGGGAATTAAAATCATTAACATTAGGCGTACCTACTTCTGATGGTGACGGTGTAAAAATCATACGGTTTATTGGTACATCAGAATTGAATATGCTAGATCCATTTTTATTGTTCGATGCTTTCGAATCTGATCAAGCACAAGATTATATCGGTGGTTTTCCCGATCATCCTCATCGTGGTTTTGAAGCGGTTACTTATCTGTTAGCTGGTCGTATGCGCCATAAAGACAATGCTGGCCATGAAGGTGTGATCGAATCGGGAGGTGTGCAATGGATGACTGCTGGTAAAGGCATCGTGCATTCAGAAATGCCTGAACAGGAAAACGGTTTGTTACAAGGCTTTCAACTATGGATTAATTTACCCGCTAGTAAAAAGATGCAGGCACCTGCTTATCAAGAATTTCCTGCCAATGAAATTACGATTGACCGATTAGATAACGATATAGAAATACGTGTAATTTCTGGTACTACAAATAATGGAGTCTCTGGGCCAGTGATTAATAATACTGTTAATCCAATTTATTTGGATGTCTTTTTACCTGAAGGTCAGATGTTTGAGCAAACTATCAATGTGGAACATCATGCTTTTATTTTTGTAATTGAAGGTGAGGTATCTATCGGCGATTCAAGAAGTAAGATAAATCGTCGTCAAATGGGTGTTTTAGACGAAGGTGATCAAGTGCAGGTGACTGCGAATGAAAAAGCCCGGTTTTTATTTTTAGCAGCACACCCTTTAAATGAACCGGTTGCAAGGGGAGGCCCATTTGTAATGAATACCAAAGCAGAGGTGTTACAGGCATTTGATGATTTTCGAAATAATCGTTTTTAGGAGAATAAAATGGGACTGTTAGTTGATGGAAAATGGCAAGACCAATGGTATGCCACTGAAGAAAGCAAAGGAAAGTTTGTACGATCATCTGCTCAGTTTCGAAACTGGGTAGCTGCCGATGGGTCAGCAGGGCAAAGCGGACGTGCTGGCTTTAAAGCTGAGGCAAATCGTTATCATTTGTATGTGTCTTATGCCTGTCCTTGGGCAAATCGTACTCTAATCTTTCGCAAACTAAAA
>CAZZIX010000224.1:0-4403 GCA_964654345.1 uncultured Methylomarinum sp. | reverse complement strand
GCTTGCCGTATTAAATTTCCACTGCCTAAAGTTAATTTGTTCATAACTCCATCATAAGTTTTATTGACTGTATTGAGCTGATTTCCTAATTTTTCCATATCCTCAGCAAACCCTCTGATTTTGTCGTATAACAGGCCAGCCTTATCTGCAATTAATTTAGCATTTTCATTCTGTCTTTCATATCGCCAGATATTTTCTATTGTTTTTAAAGTAGCCAACAAAGTGGTGGGTGTTACAACCACAATTTTATGCTCAAAGGCATCGGTAAATAATTTTTCATCTGCCTGAAATGCTGCAATAAAAGCGGCTTCTATTGGCATAAAAAGTAAAACGAAATCAAGTGATCTTAAGCCTTTTAAACCAGAATAGTCTTTACTACTTAAATTTTTAATATGATTTCTTACTGCATTTGTATGCGCTTTTAAAGCATTGTCACGTTCCTGTTCATCTTCTGTAGAACAGTATGTTTCATATGCAACTAAGGAAACTTTTGAGTCAACAATGACATCTTTTTTTTCGGGCAGACGGATAATGACATCTGGCTTGAAAAGTTTGTTGCTCTCATCTCGTAGTCCACTTTGCGTTTCATATTCAATATTTTTGCGCAACCCTGACTGCTCAAGCACTTTTTCAAGAATCATTTCACCCCAATTACCTTGAATTTTCTTGTCGCCTTTTAATGCGCTGGTAAGATTTAATGCTTCTTTATTCATTTTTTCAGTATCGCGACGTAATGAAACTATTTCTTCTCGTAAAGAAATCCGGTCTTTTGTTTCGTTATCGTAAACAGTATCAACCCTTTTTTTAAAGTCAATTAATTGCTCTTTAATTGGACTGACTATATGTTCCATGCTGATTTTATTTTGCTCTGAAAGTTGTTTGCTACGGTCTTCGAATATTTTTGTTGCTAAATTTTCAAATTGGGTTTTTAGCTGAATTTCTGTATCTTGTAGCAATTTTATTTTTTCATTGGCATTTTTCCCCTGCTCTTGCCATCTAATTTGTAGCTCTGCATTTTCAGTTTTGCTGGTAATCAATTGTTGTTGTAATTGTTGATAATCTATGTCTTTAGCTTCAAATTGAACTAGTTTTTCTTCAACAACGGCTAATTTCAACGCAAGTTTCTGGTAACTTTCTGCTTTTTCTTTTAAATTTTCTTCTGACTCTATTAGTTGTAATTGGCTTTTTGTTGCTTGCTGTTTTATTAATATCCACAATACAAAAAATAGAATTAATAACATTAAAGCTGCTGCAAGAAAATAATAGATGAGGAATATATTTTGTTCCATTAGACAGATATGCTTAAAAGTGAAGTTGATATATATTGCTTGTGTAGTTGTCTCTTTGGCAACCGAACAACAGGGTATACTAAAAATGTTAGGTTAACGATAGAGCCGTTAGCCTAACCTACGGATGGGGGGGCTTGATTTTCAAGCCCCATTAGAGTGATTGAAATACTTTGCTTGCTGCATCTAGTGTTTTTTCAATATCGTTATCATTATGTGCAGCAGAGATAAAACCAGCTTCAAATGCAGAAGGAGCAAAATAAACCCCTTGTTCTAACATGCCATGAAAAAAAAGTTTAAAACGTGCTTGGTCACATTGCATCACCTGAGAATAGAGACTGATTTTTTCCTCTTCTGTAAAAAACAACCCAAACATACCGCCTACGTTATTGACAGACAAAGATATACCTGACTGCTTAGCTCGTTGCTTTAAACCACTGGCTAGCTTTTTTGTTTTCTTCGCCAGATTTTCATAAAAACCAGCTTGTGAAATAAGTTCCAGTGTTTTTAATCCTGCTGCCATTGCCATAGGATTTCCTGATAAGGTTCCCGCTTGATAAACGGGGCCTAACGGGGCTAAATGCTCCATTATTTTATATTTACCACCAAAAGCACCTACCGGCATACCGCCGCCAATAATCTTGCCCAATGTCGTTAAATCAGGGGTTACATTATAAAGCCCTTGTGCCCCTTGCAAACTAACCCGAAAGCCTGTCATAACTTCATCAAAAATTAAAACAGTTCCATGTTCATCGCATACTTGACGTAATGTTTCCAAAAAATCGGGGTCAGGTGGAATACAATTCATATTTCCGGCAACGGGTTCAACAATAATACAAGCGATTTGGTCTCCCATTTTGGAAAATGCTTGTTTAACTGATTCACTATCATTATAAGTTAAGGTAATAGTGTCTGCCGCTAATGATTTAGGAACACCAGGAGAACTTGGCTCTCCTAAGGTTAAGGCACCTGATCCAGCTTTAATCAATAATGAGTCTGAATGTCCGTGATAACACCCTTCAAACTTAACGATTTTATCTCGTCCGGTATAACCTCGCGCCAATCGAAGAGCGCTCATGGTAGCTTCTGTACCAGAGCTAACCATACGCACCATCTCTATAGAAGGGACTAGATCGCAAACTTTTGCCGCCATTAAGGTTTCTATTTCCGTTGGTGCGCCAAAGCTTAAACCTTTTTCAGCCGTTTGCTGAACAACTTTAACAATTTCTGGGTGTGCATGTCCTAGGATCATTGGCCCCCATGAACCGACATAATCAATATAGCTTTTATTTTCACTATCAAAAATAGTAGATCCTTTGGCATGATCTATAAAAACCGGCGTACCACCTACACCACTAAAGGATCTTACTGGGGAATTAACACCACCTGGTATTACTTTTTTTGCATCGGTAAATAAAGTGCTAGCTTGTGTCATAGTATTATTGATTAGTAAAAGTCTAAATGTGTTTCTTGCTTATTTTATAATGTAAGCAACTATTTGAACATCTTTAATAATGACTAAAATAACCAGTAATTATAAACAGGAGGAATATTAATGATTGAAATGAAAGAAAACTGTCTTTGTGGTAGTGAAACTCCCTATTCTTTATGTTGTCAGCCTTTTCATCAACATATAAAAAAACCTTCTACCGCTAAAACTTTAATGTGTTCGCGTTTTACTGCTTATGCTATGCATAACTCTGACTATCTATTCGAAACTTGGGTGAAAGCTAAACGTCCAAAAGAAATTAATTTTTCTAAAGATAAAGCAGAATGGACTAAACTTAAAATTATCAATACAAAAAAAGGGTGTGAAAAAGATAGTAAGGGTATTGTTGAATTTAAAGCTTATTATCTGTTAGACGGTGAAGAACATGTGATGCATGAAATAAGCCGATTTGAAAAACAATCGGGTCAATGGTTTTACTTGGATGGCTTAGTTAACTCGGTCAGTAAAATAGGCCAGACAGAAAATCAAGGAAGAAATGCACCTTGTTCCTGCGGGAGTGGTAAAAAATTTAAGCGTTGTTGTGGTAAGTAAAATGATTATTATTTTAAAACGAATTCCTGAAAACACTAAAAAAACAGATATTATCGAATACTTAAGCCCTGTAATAAAAGGTAAAATATTCCAAAAACCAGGTGTGATTGAGCGAGTTCAAATAAAAGCTTTGAAAGACCCTAAAACACATACCATTGAATTTTATGGGCTTGTAGTGATCAATTCTGATGAGGTAGCCGATAGAGTAATAAAAAAATTCAACAGAAAAGTTTTTAAAGGGAAAAATATTGCTGTTACTGAATTTCATACTCGGTCTTGGCAAAATGATCGTAGAATTCTTCTAGACTTGCCTGATAAAGATTTTAAATCAAAAAGAGTTGTGGACAGAAGACGCTTTTCATTAAAGGAAAAGAAAACATCTATAGTTAGCTATACTAGCCATGAAAGCTTTCACCGGAAATTATAAGCTTATCCAATAAAGAGGCTAAAGCATTTAACTGTCTATTTTTTTCTAAACGATGACTAAAAATAATACACTTAATTTCTGATAACGCTTGTTTAAAATTATCATTCACAATCAAATAATCAAACTCATTGTAATGACTCATTTCTTCTACAGCATCACGCATCCTTCGTCTTATAATTTCTTTGCTATCCTGACCTCTACCCTCTAACCTTTGTTGCAACACATCTATAGAAGGCGGTAATATAAAAATAGAAACACTAGATGGAAGCATTTTTCTAACTTGCTGAGCACCTTGCCAATCAATTTCTAAAATAACATCTATCCCTTTATCTAGCGATATTTCTACCGATTTTTTTGCAGTGCCATAAAAATTATCAAAAACCTGGGCATGCTCCAAAAAGGAGATGTTTTCTATCTCCTGTTTAAAGTTATCAATCGTTGTAAAAATATAATCTTTACCTTCTATTTCACCTTCACGCATCTTTCTAGTGGTATGCGAAACTGAAACAATTAGCTTTTCAACTTCTGTTATTAGTTGCTTAACCAGGCTGGTTTTTCCTGCACCCGATGGAGCAGAAATAATATAAAGTTTGCCTTTATTCATCTCCATCCCCTATTCAATATTTTGAATTTGTTCGCGCATTTGTTC
>CAZZIX010000223.1:0-4422 GCA_964654345.1 uncultured Methylomarinum sp. | reverse complement strand
ACTTTTAGGAAATACGCCCATTTCCAAAGCAACTTTTCCCACCAATTCGATTACTTTATCAAACCCTTTTAAACTGGTAGGTTCACCATTACCAGAAATAGCAATATCTTTAATAACTCGTAGTGATTGCAAGACATTAAATTTATCAAAAAAATCTCCTTGCACAACCTCCCTAAGAAAAAACCTTAACTCACTTTCTAGTAACAAAAAATCCATTTCTGGTGCAGCACCCCTGATCAAATCTGGTACTTGGCAATAAATACATCGCCAGTTACAGGCATTATTGGTATTCACATTAATACCGACTGATAAACCACCTGCTCTTCTGGAAATAACAGGATAAACATACTTTAAGCCCGCTACGTCTCTATTGTGATCAATTGTTGTTAACTTTTGTTTCATGGCTATTAAGGATAATGCGTTTTCATGTTATTCTAACGGTTAACCCTATTTATATATATTTATTTTGGAGAGATTAATGAGCGAAAGAATTATTATGCGTACTGGTGAATCTTTGGTAGCTGGTGGCCCCCCTGGCACTGCGGCTGAACCTGAAATTGTAATTGGCGAATTAGATGGGCCTGTTGGAACTGCAATTGCTACATTAACAGGTGATCAAGCAAGCGGGCATTCAAAAGTCTTTGCTATTTTAAATACAGATATTCAGGTTCGCCCTGTAACTTTAATGGTCAGTAAAGTTACTGTTAAAAGCACCCGTTACACCAATATCTTAATGGGTACTGTCCAGGCTGCTATTGCAAATGGGGTTTTAGACGCCGTTCGTGCTGGTGATATTCCAAAAGAAAAAGCCAATGATTTAGGCATCATTTGTTCTGTATGGTTAAACCCAAGTGTTGCAACTGACGGTGAACTTGACCACCAGATTTTATTTGACATTCATCGTAAAGCAATGGCTCAAGCCATTCATAAAGCAATGACTAACACGCCTGATATTGATTGGTTATTGGATAATCAAGATAAGATTGTTCATAAATATTTTCAAATGGGATTAGACGGTAAGATTTAATCATCGTTATCCTAATCTTTCGTAGCTTGCTTTACTAAAGATGTTGGGTTAACGATAGAGCTGTTAGCCCAACCTACCACTTCTTCTTCATTTCTCTTTTATCAACTCCAGACTCAGTATTTTGGATTCCTAAGTCTATTAGACTTCTAAATTCTCTGGCGCAACACGTAAGACTTCTTCAATTGAAGTTACCCCTGCAAGTATTTTTTCTACGCCACTGACCCGTAACGTTTTCATTCCATCTTTTAAAGCTAATTTAGTTATGTTGTTAGCATCACAATCTGGAGTAATTAGTTTTTGTATTGAGGTTGTATTTTTAAATATTTCATAGATACCAACTCTGCCAGCATATCCCGTATTTCGACATTCAGAACACCCCTTCGCTTGATACACTTTAGCTGATTTTTCGATTAAAAATGGAGTCACCAGTGATTTCCATTCCTCATCCGTGACGATATGTTCAATTTTACAATTTGAACATAAGGTTCTAATCAATCTTTGCGCCATCACCCCTAACAAAGTTAATTTAACTAAATAAGATTTTACACCTATTTCTAGCAAGCGTGTGATGGCTGAAGCTGCATTATTAGTGTGAAGCGTTGACAAAACAAGATGACCTGTCAAAGACGCTTGAATAGCCATTTCAGCCGTTTCCAGATCTCTGATTTCACCTACCATAATAATATCTGGATCTTGACGCATTAATGTTCTAATCCCTGATGAAAAATCTAATCCAATTTTATTATCCACCTGCATTTGATTAAAACCTGGCTCAATTAATTCAATAGGATCTTCCACAGTACATAAATTTACTTCCGGTGTTGCTAATTGCTTGAGTGTAGAATATAAAGTTGTGGTTTTCCCTGATCCGGTGGGACCTGTGACCAATATAATCCCATGAGCCTGACGACTCATATCACCCCATAATTGTTTTTCCCGTTGATTAAATCCCAGTGCAGAAAAATTTCTTAGTAGAATTTCTGGATCAAATATACGCATCACCACCTTTTCACCAAAAGCCGTAGGCATAGTCGATAACCGTAGTTCGACTTCTCCTTTATCATTTCTGGTTTTAAGCCTTCCATCCTGAGGCCGCCTTTTCTCTGCTATATCCATGCGCCCTAAGGTTTTAATCCTACTAATAACCGCTCCCATCACAGGCGTAGGAATTTTATAAACTTGATGCATTACACCATCAATACGGAAGCGAACATGGCTTTCTTCACGCCTAGGTTCCAGATGAATATCACTAGCACGTTGGTCAAAAGCATATTGCAACAACCAGTTCACTAAATTAATAATATGTTGATTATTAGCTTCTAAATTACTTTTTTCACCCAGCTCAAGTAATTGCTCTAAATTAGTTAGCTGACCACCTGTACTATCTTCCTGACGATCTGAGGCGTGTTTTACAGATTTAGAAAAAGCATATAGCTCATTAATATATCGCCTGATATCCTTTGCATTTGCAAGAACACGCTTAAATTTCTTTTTATGCAAATGATGTAAATCTTGCTCCCATTCCCGAATAAAAGGCTCAGAAACAGCAATCGTTATAACATCATTCTCAACTTTTACAGGAAGAATATTAAACCGTTCAGCATAAGGTTGGGTACAAATTGCAGTAATTGAGACTGCATCAATTTTTAATGGATCAATATGATACAAAGGCAGTCCAACTTTTACAGATAACCATTTAGTTAGATTACTAAAGGATATTTTTTTACCTAAACTACTGTCTTTACCAACTTGATAATCACAAATAAGATTAATTAGATCTTTTTCTCTATTTTCCCAGCGCAAGGCATATTGCTTAATTGCATGATCTTCAATTTTTGTGATCAATTTATCTTTGACTAGCCAGCCTAATACTTCTTCAAGCTGTAGTTTATGCTCTACATCAAAATTTATTTGCTTCATATGTTTTTTCAAGAAAAAAAAACCTCGTAAAACGAGGCTTTCTTAATCGTTAAAATATACTTAGCAAGTATAGTCTTGAGCTATTTATTTATTAGAGTCAAAACAAAAAAACCGCATGATTTATAGGCAGACTGATAGGCTCTCCGCATTTTTTTATCGAAAATAGTGAATATTTTCTATTCTTAAAGAAAAATTAATTTAAATTCCAGGCAATATTTTTTAAATTCTCAGGATCAGGTTTAACGGCTCCTGCTTCTAAAGCTGAAATACATTCAGAAAATGAGAAAAAAATATGTTCCTCTGGTATCAATCCCGAAATCAATCCAATATTTTGCAACATACCTTTTGGTTGATCCTGAATCCCAACGATCAAAACAATGACGCCTCGTTCTTTTAATGCCATCACAGCATCTTCTATTGCATAAATACCCGATTGATCTATATATGGGACTAATCTCATACGCATAATAACCACTGTCACTTCAGGTAATGATCTTGCCATTTCCTGAAATTTTGAGGCAAAACCAAAAAATATTGGCCCATCAAAATGTTTTATATAAATCTGTTTTTGCATCGCTTCGGATAAATTTAATTCATCTTCCCATGCCTCTTCTTTCACTAAATTAGCAACCGAATCGACCCTTGATTTTTGCTCTACAATATCACTCATTTTCTTCATAAAAAGCACTGAGGCTAAGACCATACCAACAGCAACTGCTTGAAGCAAATCTACAAAAACAGTCATGGTTAACACAACCAGCATAATTATTGAATCTGCTTTTGGGACATGAGGTATATGTTTAATTCCTTTATAATCAATAATTCCAATTCCCACAGTAATCAATATACCTGCTAAAACAGGAAGTGGTATCAATTTAGCATAGGCACCAGCCCCTATAAAACCAATAATAATGCCAATCCGTGAATAACGCCTGATATCCGGGTTTTTCCCCCTGAATTAATATTCACGACCGTTCGCATTGTGGCACCTGCCCCAGGAATACCTCCAATTAAAGTAGCACCCATATTTCCTAGACCCTGCCCTATTAATTCTTTATTACTATTGTGCTGGGTTTTAGTCATATTATCCGCAACAATAGAGGTTAATAAGGAATCTATCGTTCCCAATGCGGCCAATGTTAAAGCTGGAATAATGAGTAGCATTGGATTACTCCAATCCACATTAGTTAATGTTCCAATTTGTAAAACAGGTAAACCTTCTGGAATATCACCGATTATTTTGACATCCAACCCCATTATTGTGGAAACAATTGTTAATACAATAAGTGCAACAAGTGCACTGGGTATTAGTTTTGTTATCCGAGGAAATAAATAGATGGTTGCAATTGTTGCTAAAGCCAAAGAAACTGAAGCAAGATTAATATCATTGATGATGGAAGGAAGTTGTGAAAAAATATCCAGAATTTTCTTCGGTGAACTATGGCCTAAAAAAGGAAAAATCTGTAATACAATAA
>CAZZIX010000222.1:0-4486 GCA_964654345.1 uncultured Methylomarinum sp. | reverse complement strand
AACTGGACTCTGAACTAGATGTTTGGGTAAAAAAACTTAACGTTGGCGAACCGCGGTTTGCTCCTCGCCACCAACCAGAAGCCGATTTATCTCATCCAGCAATTGCTGTTAATATGGATGCTTGCATCCAATGTACACGCTGCCTACGCGCCTGTCGTGAAGAACAAATGAATGATGTGATTGGCTATGCTAATCGTGGATCACATTCTGAAATAGTCTTTGATATTGCCGATCCAATGGCAGCCAGTAGTTGCGTCGCTTGTGGTGAGTGTGTACAGGCCTGCCCTACCGGTGCGTTAATGCCAGCAAATAATGTTGGCTTAGAAATAGCCGATAAAACTGTTAATTCAACCTGCCCTTATTGTGGTGTGGGTTGCTTAA
Source organism: uncultured Methylomarinum sp. (assembly GCA_964654345.1). Classification (GTDB taxonomy): domain Bacteria; phylum Pseudomonadota; class Gammaproteobacteria; order Methylococcales; family Methylomonadaceae; genus QPIN01. The sequence goes on along the minus strand of CAZZIX010000222.1, from coordinate 4,105 downwards.
TCAAATACCATATAAAAGATGACAAAATTTTATACACTGAAGGACGTGATGGTTTTACCAACCACTATCGCCTTTGCGTAAAAGGTCGATATGGCTTTAATTATATTGATAACCCACTCCGTTTAACCAAACCTTTAATCAGGCGCGATGGCGTCGCTAAAACCACTGAATTATTAGACCCTGATGATTTAGATTCTGTTTTTCGTGAGGCAAGCTGGGAAGAAGCACTTGAAGTTGCCGCTGGTGGATTGAAAAAAATTCGGGATGAAAAAGGTAAAAAAGCCCTAGCAGGTTTAGGCTCTGCGAAAGGTAGCAATGAAGAAGCTTACCTTTTCCAAAAACTGATTCGTACTGGATTTGGCTCTAACAATGTGGATCATTGTACTCGCCTCTGTCATGCCTCATCCGTTGTTGCTTTATTAGAATGCTTAGGTTCGGGTGCTGTATCCAACCCTGTCTCTGATGTGAGTATAGCAGAAGTCATTATTATTATCGGCTCTAACCCAACAGTCAATCATCCCGTTGGTGCTACATTTATGAAAAACGCGGCTAAAAAAGGTGCTAAAATCATATTGATAGACCCTAACCGCACCGCTATTGCAAAATACGCAAGCCATGTTTTACAGTTCCGTCCAGATACTGATGTTGCCCTGCTTAATGGCTTGATGCACGTTATTCTGGAAGAAGGTTTACAGAATGATAATTATATCAAGCAATATACTGAAGATTATGAACTCATCAAAAATCATGTAAAAGACTATAGTCCAGAAAAAGTTGCTCCCATTTGTGGAGTTGATGCAGATACCATGCGTGAAGTTGCAAGACTCTATGCGACTTCTAAAGGTTCTATGATTCTATGGGGAATGGGTATTTCTCAACATATTCATGGAACTGATAATGCCCGTTGCCTGATTGCCTTAGCCTTAATGACTGGACAAATTGGTAGACCGGGGACTGGCTTACACCCATTACGCGGGCAAAACAATGTACAAGGTGCTTCAGATGTTGGACTAATTCCCATGGTATTCCCTGATTATCAACCTGTTGTTGACCCTGAAAACCAAGCTAAATTTGAAAAATTATGGGGTGTGGAATTAGACTCAGTCCCAGGCCTCACAACAGTAGAAATGCTACATGCTATCTTAGATAAATCACTCTATGGTATGTTTATACAAGGTGAAAATCCTGCGATGTCTGATCCTAACCAAAACCATGCTCGTAAAGCCTTAGCCGCTTTAGAACATATGGTTGTACAAGATATATTTTTAACTGAAACCGCTGGGTTTGCAGACGTAATTTTACCTGCATCCGCATTTTATGAAAAAACAGGGACTTTTTCTAACACAGACAGACGCGTACAAATGGGAAGACAAGCGGTTAATCCACCCGGTGATGCAAAACAAGATTTATGGATTATTCAAGAAGTTGCTAACCGTTTAGGTTGTGGCTGGACATATAACGGCCCAGAAGATGTATTTAATGAAATGCGTCAAGCAATGAGTAGTATTGCAGGAATGACATGGGACAGACTTGAAGAAGTTGATTCGTTAACCTACCCACTAGAGAACGAAGGTGACCCAGGAGAGCCAATTATTTTTACCGATGGCTTCCCAACAGAATCAGGTAAAGGTCGCTTTGTACCTGCTAACTATATCCACGCCGATGAAATGCCTGATGAAGAATACCCATTAATATTTATTACGGGTCGTCAACTAGAGCATTGGCATACCGGTAGTATGACTCGCCATTCAATAACTTTGGATGCAATTGAGCCAGATCCAGTGGTCGCAATACATCCTAAAGATTTAGAAAAATTGGGAGTTGAACCAGGTGAGTTAATAACCATTGAATCACGACGCGGAAAAATCACAGCTTATGCACGTGTTGACCTTGGTATTCAAAGAGGCACTTTCTTTATGGCTTTCTGCTACAACGAAGCCAGTGCTAATTTAATTACTAATGATGCTTTAGACCCCTCTGCTAAAATCCCTGAATTTAAGTTTTGCGCGGTTAAGGCTAATGCTGGTGGAGAAATAGGTACTAGAATTAATTAATATATTGGCGTTGGGTTAACGATAGAGCCGTTAGCCCAACTTTATTTTGATAGTTTAAATCTACAGGGTATCTCTACTAATTAATGAATGGAATATTGAGTCCAAAATATTATCTTTGCATTAAACTGACTCAATCCATTTTTCCAGCTGTATTTATAAAAGTAGATTCACTCTAGTGTCTTAAAGAAAATAGCGGAAAGAAACCCAAGCAAGGTTGAGAAACCAATAATTTCTCCACCTTTGAAATAGGCTTCTGGCAACATGGTTTGAGCAATCATGGTTAACATTGCTCCAGCGGCCAAGCCCTCAGTAAAAGAAAACACCTCATGACCAACACCTGCAAAATAAATATTCCCTAGAACACTGAGTATTCCAGTTAATAACATTAAACTTGTCCACATAAATAGGATAATAGAAAATTTCATACCTTGTTTTCGCATACCGACAGAACTAGAAAGTGCTTCAGGATAGTTCGATAAAAATAGCCCAGCCAATAAAGAATACCCTAAATGTGAATGAATTAAACTAGCACCAATAACTAATGCTTCCGGAATACCATCTAGCATTAGTCCAAGCCATATCCCTAAAGGCGCACCTTTATGCTCATGAATACCAATTTGATAATCCATAACCGGTTTGATTTCCGTTCCTAGAGATAAATGTTTAACTGCTCTTCTAACCCACAATGTTGCATTATCTTCATTAAGCTTTTGTCTATCTATCAGGTAAAGATAGATTTCTTGTTGTTGTAAATATTTTTTATATCGCTTTGCTAGTTCTGGTAAAACCACAATTAGATAATTAAAATCCTTTTTGCGTAAAATCCAAACAGCAGTTTCTTCAAGTGCTACTGACGACATACTGTAACGGCCTCCAGTCATAAAAGCATTTTGACCAAAAACTGAATTGGCAGTTAAATTGATACTATGGCTAAAGTGATTAAAGCTATCAATAATAGACACACTTCCCGTATTAATAATAAACAGATGCCCAGCTCCTTCTCCTTCATGGAAAAAAGTATTACCTTTGGCATATTTTTTATAAACCAGGCGATCACTAATGGCTTCTAGTTCATTTTCTGGCAAATCATTAAACAGATCAATTCCATCAATATTCTGTGCAATTTTTTTGAACTCCAACTTGTTTTTCTCAACCTGAACTGCACTTTGATAGAACCCGTGTTGAGTTATTTGTTGGCAAGATAGCTGACGCCAGTCATTCATTTGAGTATCTGATAAATGATGGTGATATTGTAAGTATTGGTTTACTTTTTCACTTTTAAGCCAATGTTGTATGGCTTCTACCAGTTTGGGTGAGGTAGCTAATAAATTAAAAAAAGTTGTTCTTGGCAATACCCACAAACTAGTGTCTTCTATTGCTCTGGCAGTAAACCGATAAGGTGTTCCACTAATAAAGGCGAGCCAACCTAAATCATCTTTTTTTTCCAAAAACAAAGATAAAACTTGTTCTTCTGGGTCTAACAATTCAACTTGCCCTGCAGCGATTATATAAAGCTCATCACAAGGTTCACCTTGACTAAAAATTAAAGTACCCTGCTTAACATCCCAATAGTACATTTCTTCAGTCAGAATTTTATAGTCTTCTTTCTTCAATTGTTTAAACACGTCAACACGTTTTAAAGCGGTAAGTATCCCTTTAAAACGGCGTTGTTTGAGTTTTTGAATATGATGAACATGAGTTGAAGCTTTTCTAACAAAACCACCAAAATTATTAACAATTTGATTGAGTACAATAAAAACAAGCCCGCCTATAATACAACCCGCAGCCAGTGGATAAAAATCACCTTTGGCTAAAGTGCTGGCAACTAAATCAATCGTTAAGGCAGCTAATAAGGCACCACCACCAAAAGCCATTAAAAAAGCAATCGCACGATCTGACGGTGTCCAGAACAAGGTTGTCAGGCAACCTAAAGGTAAGGAGCAAGCACTGATAATTCCATAGCTAAATGCTACAAAAAAAGCAGAGTCAAATGAAAAAGACATGTTGTATTCTCATGAAGTAATTGGATTGTAAACGTAAACTCTCGCTCT
>CAZZIX010000221.1:0-4502 GCA_964654345.1 uncultured Methylomarinum sp. | reverse complement strand
CCATATCCAGCCAAAATTTCTTTTGCCTGATACTCATGAATATCCATACTATTCCTAATTTAAATTTTCTAGACTAAAAAAGTTTTTGCAAGGTGCATAAACCCTTTCCGTTTTTTATATTGCAGATTGAAGTAAGTCATAATCTATTCTGCCAAATTGTTATTTTAATTTTGCGGCAATCGCTTCAGCAGCCTTCACCACGTTTTGAGCCATCTTCTCAGATGCTGCATCAATTAATCGACCATCTAAAGCAGCTGCACCTTTACCTTGAGCTGCGGCTTCTTTTAATGCAGCTAAAATACGATGCGCTTTATCTATTTCAGCAGCAGGTGGAGTAAACACTTCATTAGCTAATTCAACTTGAGAAGGATGAATAGCCCATTTACCTTCACAACCTAATGCTGCTGCACGTTTAGCTGCTAATTTATAACCTTCAGGATCTTTAATATCACCAAACGGCCCATCAATAGGACGTAAGCCATAAGCACGGCAAGCCACTGTCATACGACTAATTGCAGCATGCCACTGATCTCCTGGATAATCTGGATTTAAACCACCAATATTAGTCGTTCTTGCACGATTACTCGCTGCATAATCGGCTACTCCAAAATGTAAGGCTTCCATTCTGCCACCCAGCGCACCTTGTTTAGCAATGTCCTCTACATTGGCCATACCTAAAGCAGTTTCAATTAAACACTCAATACCAATTCTATTTTTTAAACCTTGTTGCATTTCTAGTTGATTAACCATTGCCTCAACCATATAGACATCGGCATAAACTCCTACTTTAGGAATCAAAATGGTTTTTAATTTATCACCACATTGTTCCATCAAATCAACTACATCACGAACCATATACTGGGTATCTAAGCCATTTATGCGAACTGAAATGGTGACACCATGCCCTTCCCAATCCATATCATTAATGGCTTCAATAATATTTTTTCGAGCCTGTAATTTATCATCAGGGGCAACAGCATCTTCTAGATCAAGAAAAATAAAATCAACACCGCTTTTCATTGCTTTTTCAAACATGCCGGGATTTGATCCTGGAACGGCTAATTCACAACGTTGAACACGCTGAACGTTAGCTTCATATAACGTATGACTCATTAAGATACCTAATTTTAGTAGCGCTGTTTTTTAGCACTGGGATGATTATTTCAGGAAAACCTGAACATAAATTAACCCACCATTTTACTTTTAGAAGATTTAAAGTCAAATTTTTAAAATTCATAAATAAAGCCGAGAAAAAATCTTACAAATCACGAATACTCAATCATCATTGGTTTGATGGATATAGCTAACCGATAAAAGGTCATCTGCATTATTGCATCTACTTGTATTAGCTAGATTTAAACAATTGATAACAAAAGAACAATAAACAAATCAAAAGTTAAATTAAATTCATCGTGCTTTATTTCATTTTTTAACTACACTTTAAACTATATTTAATGCAGCGTGTAACTGCTCAACAAATCTGACAAATTGCTTTAGGGGTTTCTCCACTCAATGACTAATGTTTTGGATGTGACAAAATCAATATTACCAGTAGCTTCCAAAGAGAAGCAAAGCCGGATATTATTGATTGATAATAATGATAGTTTTCGTTTAATTACAAAAACAGCGTTAAGCACATCTTCATTTATTATCGATGAAGCCAAAAACTATTTGCAAGCACTAGAAAAAATCAAGCAACACAGGCCTGCCTTAGTCATATTGGAAGTACAAAGGGGTAATCTTGATGTTTTTGATATCAGTCGGTTATTACGTTCTAACCCAATCATGACAGATGTACCCATCATTGTTACTGTAGAACTGAATGATATTAATTCTCTGCAACGTGCATTTGATTCTGGAGCAACTGATTTCCTTGTTAAACCTCTTAAATACAGCACGGTTTTATATAACTTAAGGTTTATTTTGCGTTCTGCTCAAGATTCTGCTGAACTTAGAAATAATAATTTACAACTCTCAACCGTTCAAGCTATAGCTCGATTAGGTTATTGGACTTGGGATGTAAAGAAAAATATCTTTAAAATATCTGAACAGCTAGCTGGTTTATGCAATATAAATTTAATAAAATTTGACCAAACATTAGAAGGATTCCTACGCTTAATAGAACCAGATGATCTTAAAATAGTTAAAAATAGACTCCAGGAAGCATCCTTTAGTGATAGCGTTCAATCTATCGAACATCGTTTACAAGTCACTAACGCCAAATCTATTTTTGTCCATCAAGAAGTCGTTAGAAAAAATACAAATGGAAAACTTATCATCACTGGGACTGTTCAAGATATTAGCCAACGAAAAGCCTCTGAACAACAAATTCATCATCTTGCCTATTTCGATACCCTAACAGGACTTGCTAGTAGAACGTATTATCACGAGCGCATCCAGTCATTTATTCAAACAGCTGACAGACGTGAAGAAAAATTTGCTTTTCTATTTCTTGATTTAGATGGTTTTAAAGATATCAATGACAGCCTAGGGCATAACCAAGGAGATGAGCTACTTAAAATTATTGCAGCCAGAATACAAAATGAAATCCGCGATGTAGATTTTGCAGCTAGATTAGGAGGAGATGAGTTTTGTATTCTTTTAAGCGGTATTATTGATGACGAATCAGTCGCTGAAGTTGCCTGTCGTTGTTTAGATCAAATAAATAAACCATTAACATTAAGTCAACAACAGATAAGGCCACGAGTTAGTATTGGTATCGCTATTTATCCTCGTGATGGAGGCAATGAACACGAAATAATGAAATCTGCTGATACAGCAATGTATGCAGCTAAAAAAGCCGGAAAACAATGTTTTACTTTCTATACCCAAGATATGGCACTTCAAGCTGTTTCTCGTTTAGAAAAAGAACAAATGTTATTGGAAGCATTTGAAGACGAGCAATTTATGCTCCATTTTCAACCTCAAATATCAATGCAAACTGGCCGTATGGTAGGCGTTGAAGCTTTAGTTAGGTGGAAACATCCAACTGAAGGCATGATACCTCCTGATGAGTTTATTCCTGAAATAGAACAATTAGGTCTAGTTGCTCAATTAGGCGAGTGGGTTCTTAAAACTGCCTGCGAACAAATAGCAAGCTGGCATCAATCAGGGTTCCCATTTATTCATGTAGCCGTTAATATTTCTGCGCTACATTTTCAAGATGCCTCTTTACTTAGTACAGTAAAAGATATTTTAGCTACAACGGGCGTGCCTGCTGAATACCTCGAATTAGAGGTCACAGAAAGTGCAATGCATGTAGAAGAGTGTTTAAGCATTATCACGCAACTAAGAGAGGTCGGAATCAAAATTGCCATTGATGATTTTGGAACCGGATACTCCTGTCTTGCATCATTAAAACAGTTACCTTTTGATAGTCTAAAAATCGACAAGGTATTTATTGATGATATGCTAACAAACCACCACACCGCCCTACTTTTAGGGACAATTATTGGTCTGGCTAATGCATTGGACTATAAAATAGTTGCTGAAGGTGTTGAAAATAATGAACAAGCCTTAGTCATGCATGGCTTAGGCTGTCATATCATACAAGGTTATCTTTTTGGTCGACCTGTTTCAAGTGATGAAATCCCTAAATTAATAAATTTTGACTTCTCACAACAAATTGAAACAGAGCCAGTACATTAATACCCATCATCTTGTATTAATCAATAACATGAACCCTTTCCAACGAAAAATTTCAGGTAAAATTCAGCTACCTTCTTTAGCTAAGAACATACCTGCTTTAATGCAAGCATTAGAAGACGATGAACTAACTTATCGTCAATTGACCGAAGTCATTAAACAATACCCCGTAGTTTCAGCTCGTTTAATATTTCTAACTAATTCACCTTGGTCTGCTCCCATAGCACCTATTACATGTATTGAGCAAGCTTGTGCCAGACTAGGTACATCAATAGTAAAAAGTCTCAGTATTGCCATTTCCATTTCCGCATCTTTTGATACTCGAAAATGCCCAAGTTTTAAAACAGAATACTTTTGGACAACCTCTATTCTAGTTGCAGAAGGAGCTGGATTATTAGCATCCACATTGCCAAATAATGCAACTTCTACTAATTTTAAAAATACGGCATACACCGCAGGATTATTACATAACTTAGGTTTATTATGGTTAGCTGACAACTTACCAGATGAAACAGAAAAAGCATTTCAAAGTGTCCGTGAAGCCCCCTTATTACCTCTCAGTATTGCGTTAAAACAACACATGGGAACGGATTATTATGAAGCAGGTGATTGGGTTGGAAAACAAATGAAATTCCCAGAAGTATTAAATATTGCTATAAAACACCATCATACAAATAATTATCAAAATATATCATGGGAAACTGCTTTGCTTGTAGGTGCCGCAGCTGATATGGTAGCTGCATTACATAAGCAGTCAGATAATTTATTAACTAGTACTCGTTTAGAATTATTAGGAATAGATGCATCAAGCCAAAAAAGTATTTTTCAACAACTTTCTAAAAACTTTGAGAAAACAC
>CAZZIX010000220.1:0-4517 GCA_964654345.1 uncultured Methylomarinum sp. | reverse complement strand
TATCTGCTTTTGCTGATAATGCGATTTTATTTACAGTGATCGCTTTAGTGATGAAATCTGCTCAGTTAGCTACATGGTATGTCCCTGCGTTACAAAGTGTATTTTTAATTGCCTTTGTTGTATTAGCTCCTTGGGTGGGTGCATTTGCAGATAACCATGCTAAATCCAATGTTTTAATTATCGCCAATTTGATTAAAGCTGCTGGAGCGGGGTTATTGCTGTTAAATGTGGAGCCTTTAATTGCCTACTGTTTAGTTGGAGCGGGTGCAGCAATATACAGTCCAGCGAAATATGGGATTTTACCTGAATTGGCAGATGAGAATTCTTTAGTTAAAGCCAATAGCTGGATAGAAGGCTCAACTATTTTAGCTATTTTGCTAGGTATGGTCATTGGAGCAAAAGTTGCTGATCATTCAATTCAATTGGCCTTGATTGGGACTATTGTTGTCTTTGTTATTTCTGCTGCTGTGACTCTTTTTTTACCTAAAAGGATAGAAAAAAAAGCAGAACAAGGCTCAAAGATTATTCGTTTTTATCAGCAATCCCATCTATTTTTTACCACACCCCGTTCGCGTTTTGCCATTTTAGGTGCCTCTCTATTTTGGGCGGCAGCGGCAACCGTTCGGGTTATCATCATTGCTTGGGCTCCTTTGATCTTAATGACTGAAAATGCAAGTGATATTGCTGAATTAACTTTGTTTTTAGCGATTGGAATTATTGTCGGATCGGCGATTGTGCCACATTTAATTCCTCTGGAGTTACTTCGCCGTGCAAGAATTCCGGCTTATTTAATGGCAATTTTTATTGTAGCACTAAGCTTTACTGAAACTGTCTGGCCAGCGCGTCTAGCACTTTTTGCTATCGGTGTAGCAGGCGGTATGTTTATCGTACCTATTAATGCTGCTCTGCAAGAATTGGGTCATCAAAGCATTGGTAGTGGTAGCGCGGTTGCATTACAAGGTTTTTTTCAAAATATCGCAATGTTAGTTGCTGTTGGCTCGTATACTTATGCTGCTTCAGTTGATGTTACTCCTGTTATTGCAATGTTGACTTTGGGTTTTCTAGTTTTTCTGGCCACATTTTTAGTCTCACTTCATTTACCGGTTAATTTGGTCAATAAACAAGAATAGTAAGGTCTAAACTAGCTTATACTTTCTTCTTATAGACTATTTTCCAAATAAAAAAACTGACTATTGCTAACGATAACCATATAGCCACTAGCCACCCAACGACTCCATCATAATAACTACTGACTAAATAAGAATAGTCTGAATTTAAGTTAGTATTAAAAAAATCTTTGCCTAGTTTTATCTGCCATACCCAAGCTGCGTGGCAACCAATACAAATACCAATACTATTTGAGAATTGAGTTCTAATAGTGGCTAAAAATAACCCAACAGCTAATAAAGCAACAAATGCGGAGGTGATTTCTGGATTAATTACATTTGCAAAAGCTTCTGCCATTAACTGAAACCCACTACTTATTGAAAGCTCTTCATACGGAATATCTGTTTTTGTTTTTACAAAATGAAAAGCGGCATAATAGGTCGCACTAACAAATGCGGCCAAACCAACCATCATTTTTTTCTTCAACCCTGCTAATAATATTCCGCTAAAAATTGGTTCCTCACCAAAAGAAATCAAGGTTGCTAATAACAATGCAAGTAAAGCTCGTATTATAATTTTGCTTGTAGTCCACTCCTTAGTTTGATCAATTACATTAATATCAAAGACATATAATGTAATCATAACGGGCATTAAGGTTAGCAACCCCAAGATCATGCCGTAGCCCAACTGTTTTAAAAATTGTGGTCTGGGTGCAAACCCTATGTCAGCCCAAGTCAGGTTTAAGTAATGTCTTAATGGAAAAATACTTAATAGTAAAAAAATCTGTGCGCCTTTGCTAACTATTTTACGCATAGAAATAATATCACCTGCTACCATCAAGATGAGATAACTTAATAGTGCTGAAAATGAAACAAAAAATAATAGAATCAATAACGGGACTAGCGAATAATAAGTTGTTTTGATTAAATTCATATTGATCAAATAAAATCGCCCCATAACATTTGCACGGCTGATAGTGCAGCTAATGAAGCAGTTTCTGTGCGTAAGATTCGCTTCCCTAGTCGAATAGGTATAAACCCTGCATCTATTGCTAGCTCTCTTTCCTGGTCAGAAAAACCACCTTCTGGCCCCGTCATTAATGTTACATGGAAGTTATCAGGTTTTAAATCATTCAATGATTGCTTTGCAAAGGGATCTAAAAAAATTTTTAAACCATTCTGCTGATCAACCCAGTTTTGTATCTCATCTATTTCACTTAGTTCGGGTAAAAATGTTCGATTACTCTGCTCTGTTGCATGTTGTACAATATTCTTCCAGTGCTGTAACCTTTGTGGCTTTTTATCCCCTTTAAATTTAACAACACAGCGTTCAGTCAATAATGGTGTAATTTTATTGACACCCAGCTCAACGGCTTTTTGTACTGCCCAGTCCATTCTATCGCCGCGAGAAATACCGAGTCCCAGAGTTATTTTTAGCGGTGACTCAACACTTCTGTCAATTGCCTCTGCTATATTGACTACAACTCTTTTGCGGCTAATTTCCTCTAATGTACACAAAAACTCTCCACCAAGACCATTAAAAAGAGTAATTGTCTGGTTTTTTTTTAATCGCAAAACTGTACGGACATAATGCGCACTGTCGTCTTGAAGGTCTATTTTTTGACCAGGAGTTAATTTATCAGTTGTATATAATCTGGAAATTCGCATAAACTCAATGGATTTGTTATTTGCATAAAAAAGGGACTGTTAAGTCCCTTTATTCAACCATCTATACTTTATGCAGCCCGTGATCGCGTGAAGTACGTATTCGCTAAAATTAATAGCGATAGTGATCGGGCTTGTAAGGTCCTTCAACGGGTACGTTAATATATTTAGCCTGTTCAGATGTTAATTCAGTTAAATTAACACCCAGTTGCTTCAAATGTGAGCGAGCAACTTTTTCATCTAGTTTTTTAGGTAAAATATACACCTTATTTTCGTAGTTAGAAGCATTTTTCCACAACTCTATTTGTGCAAGTACTTGGTTACAGAATGAATTAGACATCACAAAACTTGGGTGGCCCGTTGCGCAACCTAAATTAACTAAACGACCTTCTGCTAAAAGAATCAATCTTTTCCCATCAGGGAAAATAATATGATCAACTTGTGGCTTGATATTCTCCCAGGTATATTTACGAAGCGAAGAAATCTCAATTTCCGAATCAAAATGACCTATATTACAAACAATCGCTTGGTTTTTCATAGCGGCCATATGATCGTGAGTAATGATATTAAAATTACCCGTTGCCGTAACAAAGATATTTGCTTGTGGAGCCGCATCTTCCATTGTTACTACTCGAAACCCTTCCATTGATGCCTGTAAGGCACAAATCGGATCAATTTCCGTAATCCAGACTGTCGCTCCTAATCCACGTAAAGATTGAGCACACCCCTTACCAACATCACCGTAACCACAAACAACTGCAATTTTACCAGCAATCATCACATCGGTCGCCCGTTTAATCCCATCAACTAATGATTCACGGCAACCATAAAGATTATCAAATTTAGATTTAGTGACAGAATCATTTACATTAAAAGCGGGGGTTTTTAACGTGCCTTTTGTCACCATTTCATATAAACGTAAAACACCGGTTGTAGTTTCTTCAGAAAGCCCTTTTACATCCGCCATTAGTTCTGGGAATTTTTCATGCATCATGGTCGTTAAATCACCACCATCATCCAAAATCATATTAGGTCGCCATCCATCAAGACCAATAATTGTTTGTTCAATGCACCACTCGGCTTCTTCCTCAGTTTCACCTTTCCATGCAAAAACAGGAATACCCACTTCTGCCATAGCGGCAGCGGCATGATCTTGAGTTGAAAAAATATTACAAGACGACCATCTAACTTCAGCGCCTAAAGCCGTTAATGTTTCTATTAACACAGCCGTCTGAATAGTCATATGCAGACAACCAGCAATACGAGCACCTTTTAAAGGCTGAGCTTTGCCATACTCTTCCCGTAAAGCCATTAATCCTGGCATTTCAGTTTCAGCAATACTCGTTTCTTTACGACCCCATTCTGCAAGTGATATATCGGCTACCTTGTAATCTTGTGAACTCATGTATTTTCCTGTTTTATTTATATGCGATTAATTAGTATTGCTGTTAAAGCAGTCTGACGAAATAAAAACCAACCTTACTTGCCTTTTGCTCCTGACCAAGCTATCTCAATCCTGACGTAGCTTGTTATGCGCCTATTGATATGGTTTGGTCAGAATCAAAATATTCGCAAGCTTGGTAATTTTATTCCATCAAACTGCCTAAAGCCCTGCGGCCTCTTTTAAGACATCAACTTTATCAGTTTTTTCCCAGCTAAAGGAATCTTCTGTACGACCAAAATGGCCATATGCCGCAGTTTTACGATAAATTGGCTTTAATAAATCTAATTGAGCTATTAATCCTT
>CAZZIX010000219.1:0-4518 GCA_964654345.1 uncultured Methylomarinum sp. | reverse complement strand
GCACATTTTCTTAGACCCTAACTAAACAAAAAACACTCTAGATCTCTTTTTTTAATTAAGCATGCATTTCAAGCATCTTTGCTATTTCTTTTTTTACTATTTCCGGCAAACTACGTGCTCCCCAATTATTTTTTGGATTAAGAAACCAATCTAAACATTCTCTCTCAGAATAACTATCTTCTGATATGTACTCTTTAACCTCCACCGCAGATGTTCTAGATATTCCTAAATTTAATAGGGAGAGTTGCGTTATGGTGTTTACACCCATTTCTAAGTACAGCGTTATATCCTCTATCTCTTCTGCAAGATCATGTCTATCTACGCTATAGAAGAAGTGTTTAAGAATATCATTATAACAAGAAACATATTTGGGGGCCTTGTAACGAGCTACCGACTCTATGTCTCCTAACACATTTCTTATTGTTGTATGTATGACTTCGTCAGGCACAGCTTTTTTGCGTTCTTTTATAATACGTTTAATGGGGCTTCCTTGCATCCAGTACACAGTCACTATCGCTTGCCTAACCATATAACCATTATTATTGCCAAATTCATTAGTTAAACGACCAAATAACCTTGTGAATACGGCTACATACTTATCAATGGCATCAGTATCTGTAGCATAAGGTACCAACAGATTTTCCAAAGGCTTGTCATAGCCTTTAAAATAATCTAACATTTTTTTCATTGCTAAAGGACTCGTTCCAGGATGGCTTGCAATGATCTCATTAGAAATTTCTTCAACGGTCAGATGTTCACTTATGATTTTCTCTAGCTCTACAACCTTACGAGAACTTACTTTTGCCATCCAAGGTATATTTTCAACAGAACCATACGCCGCATGACTAATTGCAAGATATGACGACATGGACTCCAGAAGTTTTTTATCTTTGCTTGCGGCAAGGTCACGAGGTGTCCCACTTTTAATAAATTCCACAAGCTCATCTTGACGGTCAATAGCATCTTCAGTTGCCCTTCGTAATGGCATTAATTCTTTACTCTTAGGAGCATCCCATATGCTAGGATCAATGCAAATGACATTTCCTTGAAAATCCTTACCCCATCTACCAGCACGTCCTGCTAAATTCCAAAAATCTGCCGAATTCATGGGGTTGCCAACACCTCTCTTTGGCGATCGAATACAGATATTTTTACAAGGTAAATTAACACCTTCAACAAGCGTAGATGTGCATACAAGATAATTTATTACCCCCTCTCTAAAGAGATCTTCTATTTCTTCTCGGATAAGTAACGGTATGTTGCCATAATGAAATGCGACACCATATTTCAGAGCCTCTATCAATTTGTATTCACTATGAATAACCTTCTGACAAAGCTCTATCAAATCCAACAGCCTCTGATCATTAAGCTGATTATCAAACCCAATGAGATCGCAGAGTTGCTCAGCCGTTTTTTCTGCGTCAGCAGCACCATTAACATAGAGAACGTTACCACCTGCTTGTCCAAGCGTATGTGCAATCATGGGTAGTTTAAGACTAACTGGCGATGGATTACTCGGTAGCTGAAGCTCTCCAATAGTTGATTTCCCACCTGAGTGGTATAATTCCAGTGTCCACTTAGCCCCCCTTATTTGTGTTGCCCATATTAGGTTTTGATTGACGGTAACATCTTCAAATATACCTCCATAGCTGTTATCGCCTTCATCTATCAGAATTTCTGGATTGCTTGCCTGTGGTGATATATATACAGTTTTTACTAAGGGATTTGTTAAAGTCGTCTTTTCAATGACATGCTGTAATAAAATACCTCTATCAGAATCAGCCAACTTATATGCTTCATCAACTATCAGCACACCTATGTTCGTGGGGGCATTAAGCAAGAACAACTGTAGTCTTTCTTGTGTAAGAACATATATGCACGGTTTACCGCTTTCCAAAAATTTAACAAAAGGGAACGAGGTGACGTTTACTTTAGAATCTTTTATTTCTTCACTTAAAGCCTTTTGAAAATCAGCGCTTACCTCTGCGATCAAAGCTCTTGTCGGAACCACATAGACAATTGTTGCAGACCTTCCACCTAATATCTCTTCTAAAACCCATTGTTTTATTAGATGAGATTTTCCCGCAGAAGTGGGGGCAGAAATGCTGATGTTTTGATACTTGTTTAGTGCTTCCCAAAACGATTTTTGAAAATTATTGACGTTCATACGCGTGCCATCTGCTAACCATACAGAATGCGCGATTTCTTGCTTAATCCAGTTAAGGTTGCCAATAAAGCCACTATTCCAATTATGCTCACTCTCTTCTATAAGGCCATTTTCTTTTGCCAAAGAGATTGCTCTTCTATTAGCCAGTATATTTAAAATAAACTGCGCTGCATCTTTCTGAGCAAGACTGGTGTTTTCCTTTTGCTGTAAACAGAACTGTGAAATTCGTAAAGCCATATCATGCATAGCAGCTTTTTTTGAATGGGCAAGAAAGCTTGAGCACTTTAGTAAATAACTCCAGTCTATCTCAAATTCCAGAACCCTTACGGCAGAAAATTGCGAAGCGACGGAAGCAAGGAGTAGGTTTTCATATCCTGATTTAAAGTCGTCTTGACTAAGTAGCCAAGAAAAGAGATCTTCTTCATCCATTTCCCAATCCCATCTTTTGTAAGAATATCTTTCTAAAGTCTTCTACAGAAACAACAGGCAAGCAAAATAAGTGGATTTTAAAATCTTCAAGATTTTTATTTTTGAGTCTTGTGCTAATGCTTGTTTTCCATGTAATAACACTTGTGGCTATAGCCTCCTTTGTAGTCGTTGCACTGTAGATATCGTCATCGAAACCAATAAGACACAAGCCACAATACTTAACTGCGTTAAAGCCGGAATTATCTTTGTTTAAAATATGCTTTATTGCCCCTGTGTATTCAGCATTACCTAAATCGAGGTAATTTTGGAGCAATAATAAATCTTCAAGATCAGCACCCTCTTCCCGCTTTAAAATAGGGGAAATGCTATTTAGACATGCAGCAATGCCACCATCGAAGGTGTTATAAAACTTAGACTCTCCCCAGTACAATTCTAGATTATCGTCGCTAACACCTACGTGC
This sequence comes from uncultured Methylomarinum sp., assembly GCA_964654345.1. Classification (GTDB taxonomy): domain Bacteria; phylum Pseudomonadota; class Gammaproteobacteria; order Methylococcales; family Methylomonadaceae; genus QPIN01. The sequence continues at coordinate 1,461 of CAZZIX010000219.1, read as the reverse complement.
ACGCCATCCGCACCATGAAAATGAACGCCACCAGCCGTCTTCACACTCATCTTGCAAAGTAATTGTGGCAATCCTAACAATACCTCCCCCAATATGAAGAGAAGCATTTCTCCTCCTTCTCCTGTCTTTTGTAAGGGAGTAAATAATTTTTCAGCTTCCCTGTATAGGCTTACCATATGCGTGTCTAGACCACTTTCTTGGTCTTTCTGCCGAGCTTCAAGTATTTTGCTTCTGGGTATTACATATTGGATAATATGCCGGATAATAAATTCTATAAAATCATCAAGTCTTATATCACCGTTACCATTTAAAGCGATGCTGTGGCTATAGAACTTGGTTTCTGTTTCATCAATCTCTGTCGCATATTCTATAGTTGTTAAATATGCATCTATGCTATTAGCATCCCCTCTGCCAATAGCATCTATAATATCTGATAGAAGGCCGTTATCCATAAAGCGTGTCTATACCTATTCTTGTTTGTCTCAAACTCTTAATAAACCTATACATTAGCGACGCATATGCCAAGCCTTTCCTTTTATAATAAAGGCTTAACAGAGTTTTCTTCCAGTAAGTAAGGCAGGGTCAGATTATTCCATAACATGAATAGTTTTGGCTTTTGATAACAGGCCAGCTTATCCGTATGGTTTTTACCAATGTCCGCCGTTCTAATTTTAGAGAATTTTGTTGTAATTTATCTCAATAGCTGCCGTTAACTTTTTGTTTTTCTGAGGTTTGCTTCTGCACTAAGCAATTGAAGTATTGCGTTTTGTTGATGATATTCATTCCAATTTTTGGATAGCTCAGCGTCAGATAAAATACCACGTTGATCAGCATCTCCAGGCTTAGGTTTGGTTAAATTAATTGATTCATATGTAATTTGGTTCCGAGATAGAAAACCATCAAGAAGCTGCTCAAAGCGTGGTTCTATGTAAGATACGTGACTATTACCAAGGGACAAAGGTGTGCCCAACTCAGGGCATGTTTTGATTACTTTTAACTGTGTTTTTTTGAACGTCATGACAGGTTCTTTCACTGCGCGTCGAAAAGCATATGATACTACCGTTTTTTTTGAAGCAGGCTGTATACAATGAACCCAACTACAATCGATATTAGAACCATCTGTGCGGTGAATATATAAACACCGGTTCTTTTTAAAGTCTCTCTCGACTTTTACATGATCAATACCGACACCTCTTTTCCCCTCATACTCAGAATGTAATGTAAAAAGAGAAGTAAAGAACAATTCGTCATCTACACTAAGCCTGTTACCTGCCTCATATTGCTTTATTCGGCGCTGCGCCTCCTCTCTAGCACTTTTTTTCGTTCTAAATTGATAATTTCCAAATGCTATTGGCTTTGCCACAATTGCCCCCTCAAAAATTCTTAAATATATCTAACACTTCAACGTCCGCTCTGGGTCGGTTCCAGCCGTCACTAAAAAACCTAACACCTAGCCGACCG
>CAZZIX010000218.1:1205-4577 GCA_964654345.1 uncultured Methylomarinum sp. | reverse complement strand
CCTTTATCCAAAGCTATTTGCTCACTATTAGCATTACAACTAGCTTGATCAAAGTTTACTTTTCCTTTGTAGTAGTGAAAAAATTTAGTACACTTTTTATCTTTAAATCTATCATTTTCTGCAACAGATATTTTTGCTACTAACTCTGATGTAGTATCGACTTGAACCTGACCAAAACACATTCTTTCGGTTATAGCATTTGCACTTGTTACAAGCAACATACTTGCCATACCCAATATTATTTGAAACTTCATTCTTTACCACCATTACAAAGATTATTATCGACTAACTTAAAAGCATTATAGTTCAGAAAACAAGATTAACTGTTAACTCACTCAAACTTTTGAAACTTATCTGGTTTTTTAGACATACACATAAAATATACTCTGAAAATTTTTAAAATCATCAACCCTAGCAATGATTGATAGAGACAGCACTTAGAGAGTTTTTATTAATTCTATCTTGAACAGTTGCTATTAAAAACATTCAACTATTTATCATCAAAATACTATTTTAGAAAATGATTGAACTGGGGAGTGCGATTAAAAGTGAAGTAAAGCTAAAGTATTTATCTTTTTTCTTTAAATCGTTAACCTAACATTTTTAGCATACCGTTTGTTGGGTTGCCAAAGAGATGGCAGCCCAACCTACATATGTCAAAACCCTGAACTGAGTTTTCATTAGACATATCTGTTTAAATTCAATACAATAGTATTAAAATTGGTAGTTGTCCTATTCCTCAAATTTTATTTTCACGACTCGAAAATCAATATTATTCCTACTTTAAATAAAATGTTCTTATTAGCAATCACTTCAAAACGATTCAAATCAAAAGAATATTTAATAATAGGTTACGACACTGCTTAATACCCTATAGCTAAAACTTTGCAAAAGGTATTTAGATTAAGAAACAACCCTTTTGAAGTTTAGCTTAATTTAATAATTAGCTCATAAATGTATAGAGTTTGATCCTAAAACTCATTTGATAATTCATTAGTAAAGTAAGATTAAATGTCGAAAAAACCGCTTATTAAGCCAGAAAGTCTAGCTATTATTGCTTGCCCTATAACAAAGAGTGGCCTTAAGGTTGGAGCAGATGGGACGTTGCACTCTGAAAATGGAATAAATTCCTATCCCGTAAAAAATGATGTTTCAAATTTTTTATCATCGAAGTCTTGGGAATCTCCTGATGCATCCCATATTACAAATCTTATTAAAATAGCTCGTACAGATGGATATCAAAGGGCTATTGAGACTATGAAAAGTGCTCATTATGTAACAGACTCATCCAGGGCTGCTTATCTAGATCTTCTACCACTGAATAAAAATTCTCAGGTTCTTGAGATTGGTGCAAGCATTGGACAACATACCAAATTAATCGGCGCAAAAACTAAGCACGTTGAAGCACTAGAAATAATCCCCGAGCAAGCCTTATTTAATAAAATATGTTGCGACCAAGAAGGATTATCAAACGTAAATGTAAGTATTGGCGGAGAAAACAGTCAGTTACCTTACAAAGACGAAGTTTTTGATATTGTCATTATGAATTATGTCTTAGAGTGGTCAGCAGGACGATCAAGTTTACCCCCCCGTGATGCTCATGAATTACTCATCTCTGAGTGTAGACGCGTACTAAAACCAGGCGGTGTTTTTTTCCTTTCTACAAAAAACCGTTTTAATCTCCGCCTACTAAAAGGTGGAGTGGATGAACATGTAGAATTTAGATTTGGTAACGCACTACCCCGCTGGTTAATAAAAATTTTATCAAAACGTTATCCATCATCTGAGATTCTTGGATACCTTCATTCATTTGGAGCGCTCCAAGGGATATTCAAAACAATTGGGTTTAAAGCTATCAAGCCTTTACTAGTCCTTCCTGATGCGAGATACCCTCGTGTTTATTCTACTTTTTCAGATGAAGACCTTTCTAAATTAAGAGCAGATGAATCCTTATTATCTTTCAGCCGTTTAGTCAGAATTTTACTTAAATATATTCCTAGCAAGGCAATAAAGTGGGTTGCACCTTCATTAGTCTTTATTGCTGAAAAATAGTCGTTAACATTTCTCTGGTGGACACTTATGCAATTACAAAATAAAGAATACATTCTCGATTTAGTTGACCACATAAATAATTTGACCCATAAAAAATACAATGTTCAAAGATTAAAGCCGATTGGTGATCCAAGTTTTAAAAATGAGACCTTAGATAGTCCATACAAGTATTATTTGCCTGGTGACAAACCAGAAAATGACGCTGTATTAATGGTATCAAGGGAAGCATTCCCTGACTTTATTGAACGAGCAGTCAATAACTCGCGCAAAGCCCATGACCTTTTATCTGACCAACTTTCATCTGTAGTACTTGAACCTGCTAATGACGGTCGCTACAGAGACTTAAGTTATGCCATTTGGCCTGAGCATCGACCAATAAGCGATTCTCGTCTCATTCGAAAACTTCAAAAAAAATGGCTAGAGCCAAAGGTTTTTACTTGGTTAAATGGAATAGCAAAAGATTCTATGAATCAGAATATTGATGAGAAATCTGTTGATCAATTTATATCAACACCCCTTGAATGTATCGCTACTAATCCACAACTTTCAGATAATATACATTCATATGCTACAAAAGCATTACAAGATCTCAATACAAAAAAGTGGACTCCAATAACTATTCTACAACACTCTGATTTCTGGCTAGGAAATATTCTTTTTTTAAAAAAAACCACCTGCTCTTCTGCTAATAACTTTGGTTTTTGTGTCATCGACTGGGGAGGCGCTCAAACCCATGGCGCCCCTGTTTTTGACTTAGTACGTTATTGTATATCAACACATATATCAATTTCTAGAGCTAGAGAAGAGTTTCTTAGGTATGCAAAAACCATTCAAATTGAACCAAGAGAACTAATTTATCACTTGATATGTGCCCTTGGTCAAATTGGAATGAATCTAGAACAATTTCCTGAAAATCGTTATCTAGAAATGTGTGAAGGTAATGTCTCTTTCATACAAACTTTAGAGCTAGAAGTATAACGGCAAGTTTTCTACATTTGTTGTGGAATAGGTTCTGTAAACTTTAAAATAGACCCAAAGCATGTACTGCCGATCATTTTTTTGACTTTAAAAAAAATTCTTTCCTACTTCTAAATCAAGTTTTATATAAACCTAAATAAGCTTAGAACAACTAGACTAAAATATAATAATTATTGAAACACAAGATACCTATACCAATAAGTTAACAGTGAGAAATTTTTACTATAAAAAAAAAAAAAGGTGCTGAAATGAGTGCATAACAAGCTATGTAACCATTTTAGAAAAGCAGTCTATCAGCAAAAATCGACCGACAAAAATCCTCATCCGTGACCTCGTGAAATA
>CAZZIX010000218.1:0-1105 GCA_964654345.1 uncultured Methylomarinum sp. | reverse complement strand
TTAAGATGAATAAACATCAATAAGATTGACCAAAAATAATGTCACTCTAATCAGAAAAAGCTAATACTAATCGCCCCAAAGGTATTCGTAGTATAAAATATGAACTGTTAAAAGCTAGTCAAATTTAAGCACAAGAATTTACGGAAAATATTTATGTATACAAAGTGGGCCTTAGTCAAATACCTCCTTTATTATCAAATTTATTAAGAAAAACAATAAAAGCTTAATTATGCATTTTAATCAAATAAACTTATAATTTTTATTAAGACCTATTATGCCTCAACATATAAAAGCATATATTGTATTACTATTTTTAGGATCCATAGCATATTATATTATCAAAAAGTTTTATAATAAGGTTAATAATGCTAGTAATTCACTTCCAATTGATAAGCTATTCATAAACTGGGGAATTATTACCTCGGCTCTTTTTTTAAGTCAAAATGTCTGGGTTTTTTTTATTATCGTTGCCATTGTCTGCAACAGTATATCTAAACAAGTCCCCATCCGTATTGCTTGGTATTTTTTTCTCATTTTAATTGCTCCTAGAGCAGAGACCAGTATCATAGGCTTTGGAGGCATTGAATCTTTATTAAATGTAAGCTACGCAAGTATCTTATCACTATTTCTTCTTTACCCCTGTCTGAGATTTATTAAAGAAGATCGTACTAGATCATTATTTCCTTCGCTTTTAACAGACAAAATAATGATTTTATTTTTTCTTTACTTTGCCGCACATTCTTACCGTGAATTTGAATCTCCTACCCTAGTACTTAAAGAATGTATAAATTTATTGATCATCGTTATTCTACCCTACTATACTTTGAGTCGAGGATTAAAATCCCACGCAGATCATAGAAAAGTATTTTCTGCGATTCTTGTCGCAGGGGTAATAATTTCGATGGTGAATATTTTTGAATTTATTAAACATTGGCTTTTATATTCTGATTTATATGATCTATTAGCTGTAGAAAAACATGGGAATTCATATTTTGCTCGCGCTGGACATGTTCGAGCAAGAGGCCTTTTCAATAACTCTATTACATGCGGCTATATCCTTATTTTTGTATTATGCGCATGGAGTGTTATTAACACAACTTATAGA
>CAZZIX010000217.1:0-4579 GCA_964654345.1 uncultured Methylomarinum sp. | reverse complement strand
CTGAAAGTTGTGTTTTAGCCCAACTAACTATGTCCTGCAAACCCATTGCACCAGATTGACGAATAGTTTCATGACCATTTTTAAATAAAATTAATGTAGGGATACTTCGAATACCAAATTGTGCTCCTATTGTTTGTTCTGTTTCTGTATTAACTTTGGCAAGTCTGATATTAGGTTCTAGTTGAGTTGCTGCTTGTTCAAATGCAGGTGTCATCATTTTACAGGGGCCACACCATGGTGCCCAGAAATCCACAAGGAGTGGAATATCATTTCTGCTAATATGTTTCTGGAACGTCTTCGAATTTAATTCTAAAGGCTGACCAGTAAATAAAAAAGTATGACATTTACCACATTTAGGTTGTTGTGAAAGTTTTTCAGTGGGGATTCTATTCACAGCTGTGCAATCTGGACAAACAATATGTATTGATTTAGTCATTGATGTATATTAAGTTTTATCGCTGCTTTGGTCTAGCATTTTTTCTGCTTTGGTTGCCATTAGGCTTTTTAGATTGATTAGTGTTTTTGTGACGGCGTGGTTGACGAGGTTGTTTGGGCGGAATAGGGGGTGCTATTTTGGAGGTCTCAAAACCTGAAATTTGTTCGCGCTTTATTTCTTTGCCAATTAATTTTTCAACCAGTCGTAATGCCTTGTATTCGTCATGGGATACAAGTGAAATAGCTTCACCTTCTTCACCTGCGCGGCCAGTTCTGCCAATTCTATGGACATAGTCTTCTGGTACACGAGGTAATTCAAAATTGACCACATGAGGTAACAGGTTAATATCTATACCACGAGCGGCTACATCGGTAGCAACTAATACTCTAAGTTGATTCGCTTTAAAACCTGATAACGCTTTAGTCCTAGCACCTTGACTCTTATTACCATGTATAGCGGCAGCATTAATATTAGCTTTATTGAGTTTTTCTGTTAGTCGATTAGCACCGTGTTTCGTTGTAGTAAATACTAAAACTTGTTGCCAGTCATATTCTTTTATTAGGTGACAGAGAAGTTTGGTTTTATCTGTTTTGTCAACCAGATAAGCTACTTGGTCAACCAGTTCTGCCGCAGTATTACGTGCTGCAACTTCAATTTTTATAGGATTAACTAATAGCCCAGTTGTAAGTTTTCTAATATCCGCAGAAAAAGTTGCAGAAAATAGCAAGTTTTGACGTTTTTTTGGTAGAAAGCCAATAATTTTACGTATATCGCGAATAAAACCCATATCAAGCATACGGTCTGCTTCATCAAGGATTAAAGTTTCTACCTGATTGAGTTTAATAACGTGTTGACCAATTAAATCTAAAAGTCGACCTGGTGTTGCGACCAGTATATCGACGCCCCCTTTTAATCGTGATATTTGTGGATTAATTTTAACACCTCCAAAAACTACTTCGGAGCGTAATCGTGGGTGAAGATGGGTTCCATATTTGTTGACTGATTCACCTATTTGAGCGGCAAGTTCTCTGGTTGGGGTGAGGATTAATGCACGTATTGGCCGGTTTTTACTGTATGTTTTTTGTGATAAGCGATGTAAGATCGGTAGGGTAAATCCTGCTGTTTTACCTGTTCCCGTCTGGGCGGAAGCTAAAACGTCATTACCTTCCAAAACAGCTGGAATTGCTTGTGCTTGAATAGGGGAGGGTGTGGAATAGCCCGCATCAGCAATGGCACGTAATAGTGGATCTGATAAACCTAAAGAGGTAAATGGCATAGTATTTATAGTTTTGATAAAAGTCTGCTTTGTTAGCGTTATACAGTACTTTGGAAAGTGAGAGTGTTATAATTAATATAAATCTAAAGAATATTGGGTAAGTCTTTGGGATCTGTGCGTTTCATAAAATATATTAGTGATTAAAATGTTTAATATTCATTTTAAGTTAATTTTGAGTTTGTAAATATAAGCACTATTGTATACTGCAAATTTAATTGTTGCTTAAATGCTGATTTACAATTATTAAATCTTAAAGATAATCTTTAATTTTAGACTGAGATTATATTCTTAAAAAAATAAAAAACAATTATTAGAGGGTTCCCATTAAACATTCTAAAATTATCTATTTTTTAGCTTCTTTTTTTATGTTCATCTTAATTTTTTATATAGGGTGGCGTTTGATTGATTGGTATGAGTCAGATTTATTAACAGAACAACGCATTGAGTTAAAAAAAGAATTAACAAAAAGGGCAAGTGTTTTAGTAAAGGACGCTAACTATCGTTTTTCATTACTACCTGACGTTCGATCCTTTGTTAATAAAAACATTGACTTATATTATTCTGACCCACAAAAATTTGAACAGAAAGCGAATGATTTTTTAAAAACTATCCATAAGAAAGTTCCAGATGTTAAGTCTATTGTAATTGCTCCACTTGGTATTCAACGGTATATATATCCTGATACAGAAGTTAACTTGAACAGCCTTGGTCAGAATTTGTTAGCTAAAACATTAACTCAAGATGAGGTTAGAGAAAATGTTCAAAGTAAAACAGTGGGTGTAAGTAATCCTTTCTATCTAATAAATAATAATAAGTTGGGAACAGTTGCCCGTTTAGCTATCTATCCGAATGGTTCGTTTTGGGGGCTGACTTCAATAACTCTTGATATTATGCCTATGTTAATTAAAGCTAATCTAGTTAATTCGAAAAATGAATTATTTCAATTTGCATTAAGAGTTAAAGGAGCCCCAGTATTTTATGGAGAAGCCTCTGGCTTTAATATTAACTCTGTTGTTCATGAATTGCATATGCCAGATAGTCAATGGGAAATAGCAATTACACCCCTTGTTATTAACAAATTTAACCTAAAGCTATGGTTTGCTATTAATTTATTTTTAGCATTATTAGGTGGTGCTCTTTTGTATTATTTTTTAATCTGGAAGAAAAATATTGAATTATCAGTATCAAAAAAAGTAGCTTTAATCACTCAAGAGAAACATGATTTCGCCTCAGTTTTAAACGCATTACCTGATCTTTATTTTCGTACCGCAAGAAACGGGACTATTTTAGATTATCAAATTAATCAGCCAGGTAAATTTCATATTACCTCTGAGCAATGTAAGAGCTTGAAAATACAGGATGTACTACCTCGTGAATTTGGATATATTTTTGTTGAAAAAATAGAACAATTTTGTTTAACAAGGCAATTACAGACTTTTGAATATACGCTCCAACAACCGACGGGTAATTATGATTTTGAAGTAAGATTAACTGGTATTCTTGGCTCTGAAGACTTTTTAGTTATTATTCGTGAAGTCACTGAACAAAAAAAGAGTGAAGCATTAATTTGGTATCAGGCAAATTATGACCCATTAACTAAATTACCTAATCGTCGTATGCTGCTTGACAGACTTGATCAGGAAATTTCAAAGTCTCGCCGTACTGGACAAACCTTAGCTTTGTTATTTCTTGATCTAGACAGATTTAAAAATGTCAACGATAGGTTAGGACATGAAATGGGTGATTTACTATTAATTGAAGCAGCTAAACGAATTTCAAGTTGTCTTCGTGATTCTGATACAGTGGCTCGATTTGGAGGCGATGAATTTACTGTTATTCTTTCTGAACTTGAGGATTTACATAGTATTGAGCGTATAGCGCAACACATTATAACTGTACTGAGTCAACAATTTTCGCTTGATGATAACACGGCGAGTATCTCTGCTAGTATTGGTATCTCAATTTACCCTGATGATGCAAAAAATGCAGATGGATTATTAAAAAATGCGGATCAGGCAATGTATAGTGCCAAAGCTCTTGGACGAAGCCGTTTTAGCTATTTTACTAAGTCTTTGCAACAAGCAGCTCAATTTCGTTTCATTTTACTTAATGATATGCATAAAGCTATAACTGAAAATCAATTTCAGTTATATTTCCAGCCTATTGTCGATTTGACAACAAATGAAATATATAAAGCCGAAGTATTATTACGCTGGAATCATCCAAAAGTTGGTTTAGTCAAGCCAGATACTTTTTTATCTTTAGCTGAAGAAACAGGACTCATTGTTGATATAGGAAACTGGGTCTGTGAACAATCGATTAAACATATTAAACGGTTTAAAAACAAGCATAAAATTGAAATACAATTAAGTATTAATAAGTCATCAGTGCAATTTCAAGCTATGGCTCAGAATGAAAAGTGGATTCAGTACTTGCAACAGTTAGAGCTGTCAGGTGATAGTATTATGATTGAAATTAATGAAAGTCTATTAATGGAAGCTGACTCTAATATTGACAAGCAATTAATTAAATTTCGAGAGCAAGGTATTCAAGTAGCGCTTGATGATTTTGGAGCGGGTTATTCTTCTCTTTCTTCTTTAAAATATTTTGAGATTGATGTTATTAAATTAGATCATAAATTTATAAGAAATTTAACTCCAGACTCTGATGATATGGCTTTTTCTGAAGCGATTATTACTATGGCTCATAAATTAGGATTAAAGGTAATTGCAGAAGGTATAGAGACAGAGCAGCAAAAAGAATTATTAATTAAAGCGGGGTGTGATTATGGTCAAGGCTATTTGATTTCAAAACCCTTACCAGCTGATAAACTTATAAAATTTTTACAAAAGACAGAAAAGCAGGAG
>CAZZIX010000216.1:0-4589 GCA_964654345.1 uncultured Methylomarinum sp. | reverse complement strand
ATTTCGATTCAGTAAATTAATAATAATTTCAATGTATGTACCTTGTGTGCCGCATACCACCCGTTTACTACAAATACCTATAAATTTAGGTGTCCCCTCTTTCATAATCATGGCAATAACCGGACACCGTACAGAAACCGCATTCTTGAAATACATCAAAGTTACATTAGAAGAGCACGCTGAGAAAATAAACGAAATTTGGTTGAACAATGCTAATCATTTGAAAGTTGCTCAATAGCCCGATTGCTCTGCAATTAATATTTTGAATTCTCTAAAGAAATCAATATTTTTGCCACATACAAAATGATTGGTAAAATGTTTATAGAGGTAGTTGCAGATGTCTAAGGATGGGTATATTGAGCTAAAACCAGATTATGATAAGATAAACAAATGGTTTTTCCCATTTAAATTACTTAGTGAAAAGACAAGAAAGTTAATAAACGTCTGGGAAAAAATAGACAACGAAAGTTATAATTTCATTGAACAAATATTTTTTAATAAGAGGACGGTCAACTTGGATGATATTGGCTTTATTTTCAACTATTTTAGGTTTTTAGGCCTTATTCATCAAGAAGAATTTAATAGCGAAGCTGAACAGCTTAATAATGCTGCAAGTCAGTTGTGGCCTTTGTTTAAAGCCTTAAATGAAAGAAAACAATTGCTTAATGTGTCCATGCAATTTAAAGGTGATCCCGGAAAAGTAGAAGTTACTTCTGAGAAGCTTTTGACAATGTTTGAACATATCTTTGAGTTTTCCTTATGGAATTACAAAGGTTGGGCAATGACATATAGCTATCTAACATATTTGGAACAGTCCGGTCAACTCCAGTCTTTTATCCACAAAAGAAGAGGTGCTAAAACAAATTATTTTAAAACAGTTGTTCAGCAATCTATTACAATGTTCAAGGGTTACCTGAATGAATACAGTGTATCTCAAAATAAAAACAGCTCCGTACACACAATAATAGGTATGATATTGAATGAAAATGGGCTAATAAATCGTACTCAAGATAATTCCTTTTATAATTCAGATCTCAAATATTACAATAAAAAGGCATTTGACCTTGATGTAGATAATGCTTCTAAAAAAAATGCTCATCTCTTAGAAGAAATGTTCCCTCCTCATTTCCTAATAGAGGCCGAAAAAGAATTCCTAAAATAAGCACCTAAAGCATAAGGCTCATCTGACTTCTCGAGTTAGGTTACTCTGTCTTTATTTCTCGTCTTGCAAAAGAGCAGTTCTTGAGAGAACTGAAAGATAAAGTTCATGTTTGCACAGGTTACTTACGCATATTCATCGTTTTTCCGAGAATCAACATAAGGCATCTCTCCCTTTTTTTAGTAAAATTTACCTTAAAATAGAGTAAAATTGCTTTAACAACAATAGGCGATTTACACTTACTTGTTGATTATAAATAATATGTAACGTCGAGAATTTATCCAAAATTTCAATAAATCATCTCCTTTCAATTTCTTTGAATCTGGTTATATCGTATCTAATTTTGAAGCGTGAATTTAATCGGAAAATTAAAAAAAATTATATACATGAATTTAGAATTTTTAAAACAGTATCCGGAATTAGCTAAAGAAACAACTTTTAGCTTAAAAGGAGTTGACTTATTAAGTTTTGCTGATAAGTTAGTAAATGACACTGCTCAACAAGTTGAGCAACGAATAAAAGAGCAAAACAAGCCTGACAAACTATTGACCCGCAAAGAAGTATGTGGGATGATAGGAATCACACTATCTACTTTATGGCGGTGGGATAATGAGAATATTCTCAAGCCAGTGAGAATTGGTAACAAGGTGCGTTACCGTTATTCAGATGTCAAATTAGCATTAAAAGAAAGAAGATAGGATGGAACCACAAAAAGAAAGCCCGAACCTCTTGGGGGAAGGAACGGGTCAGTATAATAATACTTTGAACGAGCGTAAAGATACTGAAAATAATGATATGAACCCAGTATTTGATTTTGATAAATTCAGTATTGGCATGGAGGAGACTATTTCCAACACTCAAACACAGGTATCGCGATTCCCTGTCGATATTTTTCCGGATGCTATTCAAGAGATAATTAGAGGAACGAACGAAGCTTTGAATTACCCCATTGACTTTATTGGCGGAGCATTACTTTATGCGGTTTCGGTTGCAATTGGTAACACTCACAAGATTGAGATTGCGAGAGAGTATAATCAAAATGCTGTGTTATACCTTGCTATTGTAGGACAAGCCGGAACAAATAAAAGTCAACCGCTAAGTTTTGCTCTAAAGCCCATAGAAGAAAGAGATGATTTAAATTTTCAGAAATACGAAAAGGAAAAAAGAGAATATGATAATGCGGTCGGCCTTAGCAAAAAGGAAAAACAGTCACAGGGATATGAAGCACCAGTTAAGCCTTTTTGGGAACAACTTCTTGTTACTGACTTCACGCCTGAGGCTCTTTTAGATGTTCACAAGTTCAATAAACGAGGTATTGGTGTTTATACTGATGAATTAGCCAGCTGGTTTAAAAACTTCAACCGCTATAGTAGCGGTAGCGAAGAGCAGTTTTGGCTATCCGTATGGAGCGGGAAACCGATAAGAATAAACAGAAAGACAACAGATCCAATCTATCTTCCCTTACCTTTTATTTCTGTGGCAGGAACAATACAACCGGGAGTTCTAAATGAGTTAGCCAAAGACAGAACTGAAAATGGATTCATTGATAGGTTGCTGTTTGTTGTTCCTGAAAATATTAAAAGAGAGTACTGGAGCGAAGTAGAAATAAGCCCTTTAATTATTACGAATTGGAAAAGAATTGTCTCAACGGTGTTGGATTTATCACCTCAACTTAATGAAATGCAAAGTCCACAGCCCGAATTTTTACGATTTACCCCTGAAGCCAAGGCCTTGATGTATAGTTGGCAAAAAGAAACTGTAGATATAAGTAACAGCCATGGATCTTTCAATGGTATTTATGCAAAAATCGAGCTTTATGCCTTACGGTTTGCTCTTATACTTGAAATGATGCGTTTTGCTTGTGGGCAAAGTGATAAGCGGACAATTGGAATAGAGTCAGTTAAAGGAGCTATAAAGCTGGTCGAATACTTTAAAGATTCAGCTGTCAAAGTGCGCTCCTTTATTTCAAATGACAGTCCTTTAGATAAACTCCCAACTGACAAACAAGCTGTTTATACTTCCTTACCTGAACTTTTTAAAACCAGTGAAGGTGTACAGATTGCTGAAAGTATGGGCTTCGCAGAACGGTCTTTCAAACGCTTGCTGAATAAAAGGGGTTTGTTTCGCCGGGTGAGCAGAGGAGAGTATGAAAAATTATATTAAATAAATACAATGTTGCATTTATGGCATTTATGACATAAAAGGCACAACATCCTGTGCTACTTATGTTGTAAATGCCATTAATAAACCAAAACAATAAAGGTATGTATTGTGCCACTTATGTCGTAAATGTCGCTTGTGTGATTTAAATAAAAATAAAAAATGTCAAATTATAAATATACATTAGAACCGTACAAGGGGATGGGCACTTTTAAGATTTGTCCGAATTGCGGTAAAAAAGAGTTTGTTCGATATATTGACAAAGAAACAGGTGAATATTTAGCTCCCAATGTTGGGAGATGTAATAGGGAAGACAAATGTGGCTATCATTATAAGCCAAAACAATATTTTCAGGACAATAATATTTTTTTCGTAAAATCACTACCAAGAGAGATAACCCGGATAGAAATGCCCAAGCCAAAGAAAGTGTACATTACGCCTGTTGACTTATTCAAGAAGAGTCTTATAGGATATGAAAAAAACCAGTTTATCATATTCCTCAACAATCTGTTCGGAACGGAGGCTACTTACCAACTAATAAGTAAATACTTTATCGGAACATCTAAACATTGGGATGGGGCAACTATGTTCTGGCAAATAGACAATAAGGGAAAAGTAAGAACGGGTAAGATAATGCTATATAACCCTACAACAGGAAAGCGTATCAAGAAACCATACAATCATATTGCATGGGCACATACAGCAATAAAACAGCCTGATTCTGTGCTAAAGCAGTGCCTGTTTGGAGAGCATTTATTACAGAACAATACAAGGGCTGTTGCCATTGTTGAAAGCGAGAAAACAGCAATTATTAGCAGTATGTATTTTCCGCAGTTCATTTGGTTAGCAACTGGAGGGAAAAGCAATATGAATGTTGAAAAATTTAGAGTATTAAAAGGGAGAAATGTAGTGCTTTTCCCTGACCTTAAAGGTTATGATGACTGGAGTAAAAAAGCCAAAGAGTTTAAATCCCGAATTATTCAGACGAGATTTGATGTTTCGGACTTGTTGGAAAAATTAGCACCAGAGAAAGATAGGGAAGAAGGATATGATATAGCTGACTATCTCATAAAAAAGAATTGGAAGGAATTTTGTAAGCAGGGAGAGCAAGCAGTGTTAGAGCCTGAATATGAGTTTGAACCAGAACCTGGGTATGTTCCTGTGATTGCTTCTAAACCGGAACCAGAACCAATGCCAGAACCGGAACCAGTAATCGAAAACTGGAATACTCCCTTAGCTGAATTAGTACAGTTTTTTGAAGCTACAGCAT
>CAZZIX010000215.1:0-4591 GCA_964654345.1 uncultured Methylomarinum sp. | reverse complement strand
TTTTTTAAAATGCACAACCCGGCTTCACGCCAAATCGTTTTAATAATAATACCAACGGACAAAAGCCTGTAAAAGAAGCCTGAACCAAATTAAGACCTACGAGACCAGTTAACCATAACCAATTCAATGAGAAAAATTGAGATAAACATATGCTTATTAATATAAACATTCCAGCAAAAAACATTACTAAACGATCAATTGTCATAATTCCTCCCAACCCATATCTAGGTATACTATATTTCTAACAAAAATAGAGTATACGCCATAAATTAGTATATTATTATTTAATTATAAATATGGGTATAAAAAAAGCCCTTTTACGGGCTTTTTTTATTTTTCTATCTTAAGCTTACTTCTGAATAGAAAACTAATCTAATAAATCCAGAATATCCTGAGCAGCAAGTTTTTGCTCATCATTTCCTTTCTCAAATGCTTCTTGTGCAATTGCTTTAGCTGCATCATAATCACCCATGTCAATATATGCTTTTGCTAAATCAATTTTGGTTTCCATTTCATCCATATCAGTTAAATCTAAAACACCTTGTTCTGAATTTTTTTCTGATAATTTATCAAAATCAAAATCAAATGTCTCAAATTCTTCGTTTATTTTACTATCCTTGCCGCCATCCACTGAATTAGAATCATTAAGTTGGAATTCACTTAAATCAAAATCTATATTATTTGCATCATCTTCGTTAGAGGCTTCTTTCTCTAGCTTTTGATCTTTCTCATCTTCATCAAAAATAGATAAATCAAATTCCATTTCATTTTCATTACCTTCTAAAGTTGCTTCCTCTGCTATTTTATTAGCATTGCTATCAGAATCATCATCTATATCTTTTTTTGTAACAATGTTTTCACCCGATGAAGACTTCACGTCTAACTCATCACCCATTTCTACAACTTTTGACCAAAATGATTGATCCTTATTTTTTCCAGATTTTTCTAGTTCTATTACATACTTTTCAAAACCACTTTTATTTTCATGGGCATGAAATATTTCTAATAACTTTAACTTACACTCATCTCTTTCAGGCTGATCGACAATTGCCTGACGCATTAATTCTTCTGCTTGTTGATATCGTCCATAGGCCAAATAAACATCTGCCTCTAAAACAGGATCAACATCCTCACTTAGATCTTTATCAAAAGTATGAAAATCACTTGATGAAAATTCATTCAAAAAAGAACTATCTTCCAAAGGGTCTTCAAGAGAAGGCATTTTATCAGAAGAAGAATCTGACTCATCTTCATCACTTAAAGAATCAAGAGGGATAATTTCACTCGCGGATGCAAATATACTGTCATCATCTATAGCATCCTCATCCTCTTCTCTTCCTTTACGCCATAATGCCCAGCCAAGTAATCCTAAAATAGGAAATACTATTGCACTCAACATAGGGGTGGAGAGCGTTTCTTTTTCTGGTGAAACTGCTTCAGCCTCTACTTTTACATCTTTATCTTTATCTTGTTCCTTAACTATTGGTGCTTCTTTAACAACAGGCTTCGTATCCTTAGCAGTAGTTACTGGCTCTCCTTTAGGCTCAATTTTTTTGTCAGAATCTTCAGCTTGTTTCACTTCTATCTCAGAAGTACTTTTTACTTTATTCTGATTTTGTAAGGCAGCAATTTGCTCATCTTTCAAAACCAGCATTTTTTGCACCATTGCTAATTGCTGCTCCAATTTTTCCATTTTGGCTTGCATTGCAAAACTATCTTCAGAACTTAAAGAAGGTAAATCAGTTTGTTTTACTTTTGTTCCATTACTTTGCGGATCTACATTTGCATCATTTTGGGATACAACAACTGTCGTATCAGCAACTTGTTCTTCAGTTGGTGCTGTTAATTCTACTTGAGCATGAATACCTTTAGTTTTATCTAAATTAGCTTGTAAATTAGTATTTACAACACCTGTCCATTGATCAGTCTGAGCTTTGAAGGCTAACTGTGCATCGTCTTTAGATAAACTTAGAATTACTTCTTTTTCTGGTATTTTAAGCGTTTTACCCGCCTCTAAAGCATTAACATTATCTTTATAAAACGCATTTGGATTAGCCTTAAATATAGCCATCATCATCTGCGCCCTTGTAACGTCGCTGTATGTATTCGTCTTATCCGCAACCTTCCACAATGAATCATTTCTTTTAGTAGGCCCATATTCTCCATCAGAGAATGTACCCTTCACTACTTTTTTTGATTTTTGAGTATTAACTTTAGCTATCGTTGTATTTTTAGCTGGTTTTGCTTCTACTACCTCATTTGGTTTTTGTACAACAGGTATGACTGCTTGTGTATATGCAACGGGAGGATCAACTAACACAGTAAATTCTCGATAAAGATTTCCTTTATCCCAACTTACTTCTACCAAAAAATCTAAAAATGGTTCTCTTAACGCTTCTTTGGAACTAACCTTAATAATGGTTGATCCATCTGCAGCTTTAATAGTTTGGAATTTTATTTTTGAAAGAAAATAATTCCACGGAACACCTGCTTCATCAAACTTTTCAGGCGGTGCGAGTTTCACATTAATATCTGAAACATTTTCTCCCGCAGAAACAAACAATGCAATTTCAGCATCCAGATTCTGATTAAGTGCAGAGTGCAATTTAATATCGCCAATTCCTAATGGAAATGCACTCACAGGTGCCAGCAACGAAATAGCCGTTATTGTTTTAGTTAAATTGCGCACAAGTTTCTCCTTTACAATTTTTTACCACAGTGTTATACCAAGTTGAATCATATTTATGTTTAATCTTAGACTAGATGTATTTTTTTACTAGTTCTTCAGCAATTTGAATGCTATTTAATGCGGCTCCTTTACGAACATTATCACCAACCACCCATAAATTGATACCTTTAGGATGTGAAATATCTTCTCTAATACGTCCGACAAAAACATCATCATTCCCAGAGGATTCAGTCACAGCAGTTGGATAACCGCCATCAACACGTTCATCCAATACTGTGATGCCTTGCCCATTTTCCAACAATTCTCGAACAGTTTTTACATCAATCTTCTCACGAGTTTCTATATGTACAGCTTCAGAATGCCCATAAAAAACAGGAACACGCACAGCCGTTGGGTTAACTTTAATAGATTCATCAGAAAATATTTTTTTTGTTTCCCACACCATTTTCATTTCTTCTTTGGTATACCCGTTATCCATAAAAACATCAATTTGCGGCAAGACATTAAATGCAATTTGTTTTGGATAAACTTCTGGAGTAATGGGTTTACCATTCAATAATTTAGCCGTTTGAGAAACTACTTCTTCTATTGCCTCTTTCCCTGTTCCTGAAACTGCCTGATAGGTACAAACGTTGATTCGGTCAATACCTACAGCATCGTAAATAGGCTTTAATGCAACCAGCATCTGAATCGTAGAACAATTTGGGTTTGCAATAATCCCACGTGCTTTATATTCTGCAATTTTTTCTGGGTTCACCTCAGGTACAATCAAAGGAATATCATCGTCATACCTAAATTCTGATGTATTATCAATGACTACACAATTAGCGGCGGCGGCTTTAGGTGCATATTCCTTTGATATCGATGCTCCCGCAGAAAACAACCCGATTTGAACTTTAGAAAAATCAAATTCAGCTAAGTCTTTAACAACTAAATTCTTTCCTTTAAAAGGGATTCGTTTTCCAACTGAGCGACTACTTGCCAAAGCATACACTTCACCTACTGGGAAGTTACGCTCTTCCAAAATTGACAACATTGCTTCACCTACTGCCCCAGTAGCACCTACGACGGCCACATCATATTTTTTTGACACTCACTTCCCTCTAACTAAATTCAATATGTCTAATAACATCAACCTAAAATTTCAAATATTTTCTTAGTAATATCGCTTACATTACCCACCCCTGTAATAGAACTAAACTTCACTGTTTGTTCTTTCGCAGAATAAAAGTCAACTAATGGTTTTGTTTGCTGATGATAGATATCAAGCCGTTTCTTTACAGTTTCTTCGTTATCATCCTCTCTCTGTATTAATGGTTCTCCAGTAAAATCATCTATGCCTTCCTGCTTGGGTTTTTTAAATTCAATATGATAGGTACGCCCTGAGGCTAAATGTACTCTTCTCCCTGCCATACGATTGATGATTTCTGTATCTTCTACTGCAATTTCGATCACGTGATCAATCTCGACTTGCATATCAATCAAGCCTTCTGCTTGAGCAATTGTCCGTGGAAACCCATCAAGTAAGAACCCATTTTCACAATCTGCTAGAGCAATACGCTCTTTAATTAAACCTAAAATAATTTCATCGGAGACCAGCCCCCCTGCATCCATCACTTTTTTTGCATCTATACCTAATGGTGTTCCTGCTTTTACAGCACCCCTTAACATGTCTCCTGTGGAAATCTGGGGAACCCCATATTTCCCTGTGATGAACTGTGCCTGTGTTCCCTTTCCTGACCCAGGACTACCTAAAAGAATGATACGCATAAAATAACTCCAAAATACAAAATGATAATTAATTAAAAATAATTATTTGCTTAAAGAAAAGATCAAAAAATTAAACAATTATATTATTCTATCTTAATTACCGTTTACATGTGTTTAGAGCCTCCTCCCTAT
>CAZZIX010000214.1:0-4615 GCA_964654345.1 uncultured Methylomarinum sp. | reverse complement strand
GCAGCTATTTTTCCTTCAGCTGTACCTTTACCCCCTGTAACAATAGCACCTGCATGTCCCATTCTTTTCTCTGGAGGGGCTGTTTTTCCTGTTATATAACCTACCACTGGTTTTGTAACATATTCTTTAATGTAGTCAGCCGCGTCTTCCTCTTCTCCTCCACCTATTTCACCGACCATAATAATACCTTTAGTCTGATCATCATCTTGAAAACGACGGATTACATCAATAAATGTCATACCATGAATCGGATCACCCCCTATTCCAACACAAGTACTTTGCCCCAAGCCTGCCTGAGTTGTTTGATGAACAGCCTCATAAGTTAATGTGCCAGATCTAGACACCACACCGATGGATCCAGGTAAATGAATATTGCCTGGCATAATACCTATTTTGCATTCGCCTGGAGTAATCACACCCGGACAATTTGGACCCACTAGCAATGTATCAGTCCCTGCCATAGCGGCTTTTACTTTTAACATTTGCAGGACAGGGATGCCTTCAGTAATACAAATAATTAAACCAATCCCTCCATCAACAGCTTCTAAAATAGCATCGGCTGCATAAAAAGGCGGAACATAAATCATACTGGCTGTTGCACCTGTTTCTTTTACTGCTTGTTCTACTGTATTAAAAACTGGCAAATTCAAGTGTGTTTGTCCGCCCCTACCAGGCGTTACTCCACCGACTAATTGTGTGCCATATACTAACGCTTGTTCAGAATGAAAAGTTCCTTGTTTTCCTGTAAATCCCTGACAAATTAGTTTAGTCTGTTTATTAATTAAAATACTCATGCTGCCTCCTTGGCTAAAGCTACAACCTGATCCGCGGCACTAGCTAAATTATCGGCGGCCACTAATCCTAAATTTGAATTATTCAATAAATCTCTTCCTTTTTCAGCATTTGTTCCCTCTAACCTGACTACAACCGGGATGGTTACATGAACTTCATCTACTGCGGTTAAAATACCTTTGGCAATAATATCGCATTGTACGATACCTCCAAAAATATTGACTAAAATGGCTTTAACGTTTCCATCAGATAAAATGAGTTTAAAAGCTTCACAGACTTTTTCCGGCGTTGTACCTCCACCCACATCAAGAAAATTAGCAGGTGAACCGCCTTTAAGTTTTACTAAATCCATCGTTGCCATCGCTAATCCAGCACCATTAACCATGCAGCCAATTGTGCCATCTAATGTAATGTAATTCAGATCAAACTGCTCTGCTTTATTTTCCTTTTCATCTTCTTGTCCTTCATCTCTATATTCCAAAATATCAGGATGTAATGCAGTTGCATTATCATCAAAATTTATTTTGGCATCTAAAGCTAATATTTCGCCATCTTCTGTTTCTACTAATGGGTTAATTTCTATTTGGCTGGCATCTTTTTCTAGCAATAATTTATACATACCCTGCATAATTTTTTCTATTGCTCTAATTTGTGGGCCTTGTAGAGATAAGTCAAAAGCAACTTGTCGGCATTGATAAGACTGCAAACCTGCTGCTGGATCAATATACAAAGTCACTATTTTTTCAGGTGTTTCATCTGCCACTGTTTCTATATCCATACCACCTGCAATTGAGGATAAAAACATAACTCGTTCACTAGCTCTATCCACCAAAACACTCAAATAAAACTCTCGTTTGATTGAGTAAGTTTTTTCTATTAAAACGGATTCTATCGGTAAGCCTTCTTTACCTGTTTGTTTCGTCACTAAACGACTTCCTAACATATCAGAAGAAAATTGCTTCACTTCTTCTGTATTTTTAGCAACTTTAACCCCTCCTACTTTACCCCGACCCCCAGCATGTACCTGGGCTTTGACTACCCACGCATCAGCTAAAACCTCTTCTGTGGCTTGAACTGCTTCGCTAACCGTTGTTGCATTTTTTCCTTGAGGAACAGGAATACCAAATGCCTGAAACAGTTGTTTAGCTTGATACTCGTGAATATTCATTTTTTCTCCAAATGCCCTTAAATAAATTAAAAGTGCTATGCTTAAATAATATCTCTATATTCTATAGAATTATCCTATAAAAATCAGTTAGACAAAGATTTTTTATGCACGAAATTAGTTTCATAGTGATTAAACCAAAAACAATTCAAATAGTTTTTTTTAAATAATTTAAAATCAAAAGCTTGTGATAAAAATTTTAACAAACTGATTTTGTTAGATAGCGTAATAATAACCCATAATTTATGGCTTTAAATCAACCTGAAACCATTTCCCCGTGCCCTTTTTCAAAAGGTTATCGTATACCTGTAGAACAAGCATGGTCGTTATTAAAAGTATTCTTTATTTATCGCTTTATCATCTCGTCTTTATTCGTCATTCTGCTTTATAGTAATTTTGATCTGTCTTTACTAAAAAATCACGATACTCGATTATTCTTTTTTAGTAGCCAAAGCTACCTTGTTTTCTCCATTATCTCAGGAATTTTTACTTTTAAACGACTGTTTGGCTACACTTCGCAAGCACAAGTTGCTATTTTTAGTGATATTATCTTTATCACGCTTCTAATGCATGCAAGTGGAGGTATTAACAGTGGAATAGGAATTTTATTAGTAATATCAATTGCCTCAGGTGGTTTACTGATTGGAGGGCATTGCGCCCTATTATTTGCTGCCCTAGCTAGTCTATCTATCATCACCCAACAAATATATACCAACCAGTCTAGTTCAGTAGATGTCACTTCATTTACCTACGCCGGTATGCTAGGTGCTGCTTTTTTTACCATTGCTTTTCTATCCTTTATTTTAGCCAAACGATCTGAGGAATCAGAAATTTTGGCATCCCAACATCAACAAACTATTTCTAACCTTGAAGAGCTTAATCAATATATTATTCAACATTTACAATCGGGTATTATTATTTGCTCAACAAATCAGCAGATAAAAATGTGCAATGAAGCTTCTTTATCTACCCTTTGTAGCGAAGCGTATGAATCAGAAAATCTAAAAAAACTATCTGATATTTCTCCTCAACTAAGTCATCATTTCCAGCAGTGGGTTGAAGATAACAACCAAAATGTTGCCTTAATCACCCCGCCTAAACAAAGCCAGGTTCATTGTCGATTTTCTTTACTTAAAACTCGATTAGAAACTTTTCATATGATTATCCTGGAAGATATATCACTTTATAATCAAAGATTGCAACAAAATAAACTGGCTTCATTAGGTTTCCTTACCGCGAGTATCGCCCATGAAATACGTAATCCTTTAGGGGCAATCAGTCATGCAGGTCAGCTCTTATCAGAAGCTCCAGAGCTCTCAACTCAAGACCACCGACTAACAGAAATCATCCAGTCCCATTGCCAGCGTGTTAATAAAATTATTGAAGATATCCTTCAACTTTCACGACGAGAGCCTTCTAAAAGAAAAAAAATAGAACTTAATCAATGGATAAAATCATATCTCCAAATCTTTATTCAAACCAGCGATTGTGATTTAACCCGTTTTAAAATTGAATCAAAAGCTGATAACTTATGGGTACATGTTGATATAGGCCATTTAAAACAAATTTTAGATAACTTATGTTTTAACGCTTTAAAATATGGAAACTCCTCACAAGAAACCATCATTATTGAATTAGATAATTCAAAAAACTTACTCTGCATTAGAGTCATTGATAACGCAGCAAAAATCCCCCCAGAAATCGCTAATCGACTTTTTGAACCATTTTTTACCACCTCTCCCACAGGCACTGGCTTAGGGCTATATATCTCGAAAGAATTAGCCGAGCTTAATCAAGCAAAATTAAGCTATGCTATGACTGATAATAATAAAAGCTGTTTTACACTTTATTTACCCAGTGTAGATAACTCAAAAATAGAAATATGAAAAATCCATTAACACTCATCATTGATGATGAACCTGATATTAGGGAATTATTAGAAATCACCTTAAACAGGATGAAAATACAAACGCTGTGTGCCGATAACGTAGAATCGGCAAAAAATTTATTAGCAAAAAATAAGTTTGATCTTTGTTTAACAGATATGAAATTACCTGATGGTAATGGCCTAGACCTTGTAGATTTTATACAAAAAAGTAATACGCCTATGCCTGTTGCAGTTATTACAGCTCATGGAAGCATGGACATAGCCATAAAAGCTATGAAAAAAGGCGCATTTGATTTTTTATCTAAGCCCGTTGATTTAACTGTATTAAGACAACTAGTCAATAATGCCCTAAAACTTACAGAACAAATTCATGCAAAAAAAGACAGAAGAACTCGACATAAACTCTTAGGTAATTCCCAAGTGATGCGAGATATTCGGACTAAAATTGATAAAGTAGCCCGAAGCCAAGCACCCGTTTATATTAGTGGGGAATCTGGATCAGGTAAAGAATTAGTCGCTAAACTTATTCACCAACAAAGCCCTAGAGAAGAAGCCCCTTTTATAGCTGTCAACTGTGGTGCTATCCCCCATGAACTGATGGAAAGTGAGTTTTTTGGCCACAAAAAGGGAAGCTTTACTGGTGCTACTGCGGATAAAGTCGGCTTATTTAAAGCAGCTGATGGCGGTACATTATTTTTAGACGAAGTCGCCGACTTACCCTTAGCCTTACAAGTAAAACTACTCCGAGCCATACAAGAGAAAAAAATTCG
>CAZZIX010000213.1:0-4650 GCA_964654345.1 uncultured Methylomarinum sp. | reverse complement strand
ATTTTACCTGATCGGGTTTTAGGTAAGCCTGGTGCCCATTGGATAACGTCAGGGCTGGCTATGGGGCCTATTTCGTTACGGACTAATTGAATTAGTTCTTTTTTCAGTGATTCTGACGGCTCCATGCCGATATTTAATGTGACGTAAGCGTATATTCCCTGGCCTTTAATTTCATGAGGATAGCCTACGACAGCCGCTTCTGCTACATGTTTATTCAAAACTAATGCACTTTCTACTTCTGCAGTCCCCATTCTGTGGCCTGAGACATTGATTACATCGTCAACACGTCCAGTAATCCAGAAATAGCCATCTTTATCACGACGAGCACCATCACCAGCAAAATAATAGCCTGGATAAGTTGAGAAGTAGGTGTCAATAAAACGTTGATGGTCGCCATAAAGTGAACGCGCTTGAGATGGCCATGGGTGATCGAAGACTAAAATACCTTCAGCCTCGCCTTCTAAGGCATTACCTTCGTTATCAATAATATCGGGTTTGACTCCAAAGAAAGGTAGTGTTGCTGATCCCGGCTTTAGATCAGTGGCGCCAGGTAATGGTGTGATTAAAATTGATCCAGTTTCTGTTTGCCACCAGGTGTCTACAAGTGCACATTGACTCTTACCTACAACATGGTAATACCATTCCCATGCTTCTGGATTGATAGGTTCCCCAACACTGCCTAAAATACGTAAGCTGTCACGATTGGTACGGTTTACAAACTCATCCCCTTGTGCCATTAACGCTCTTATGGCAGTAGGAGCGGTATAGAATATATTAACTTGGTGCTTGTCTATAATTTGCCAGAAACGATCAGCTTCTGGATAAGTGGGGATACCTTCGAACATTAGGGTTGTTGCGCCATTGCATAATGGGCCATAAATAATATAGGAATGGCCTGTGACCCAGCCAATATCAGCAGTACACCAATAAATATCACCATCATGATAATCAAAGACAAATTTATGAGTCATCGCTGCCATTAATAAATAGCCACCTGTGGTATGTAAAACACCTTTAGGTTTTCCTGTGGAGCCTGATGTATAAAGAATAAATAACGGGTCTTCCGCATCCATTTCTTCGGCAGGACAGGTTTCTGATGCTTCTTCCATGGCTTGGTGATACCAAATATCTCGATCTGGATTCCATGCTACAGCGTTGCCACTATTTTTAATAACAATGACTTTATTTAGATTAGGGCAGCTTTCGGCTGCTCTATCAGCATTAACTTTGATGGCTGTGGTTTTACCTCCACGGTAGCCTTCGTCTGCACAAATTAGATATTTACAATCAGAATCCAGAATGCGATCTTTCAATGCCTCGGCAGAAAAACCTCCAAAGACAATTGAATGAACCGCTCCAATTCTGGTGCACGCTAGAATAACGGTTGCAGCCTCTGCAATCATGGGTAAATAAATACAGATACGATCCCCTTTGTTTACACCTTGGGATTTTAATACGTTGGCAAATTTACAAACTTGTTGGTGTAATTCTGTATAAGTTATTTTTTTATCATTATCTGGGTTATCTCCCTCCCAAATAATAGCTGTCTGGTTGCTACGGGTAGTTAAATGTCTATCTAAACAATTAACACTGACATTGAGTTTCCCCCCTTTAAACCAGCTGATTTCACCTTTTTGGTAATCAAAGTCTAAGGTAGTAACCCAAGGTTTTTCCCATTGCAGAAAATTATGGGCTTGTTCTGACCAAAACTTTTCTGGATCATTTATCGATTGTTGATAAAGCGTTTGATAAATTTCAGCGGTAATATGTGCATTTTTGGCTATTTCTGGTTTAACGGGATAGATTTTTTCATCAGACATGCTTTTATCCTTGCGTATATAAAAATGTAAATTGATACTACCTTAGTTAATCTAATATTTAATTGCACGTATTTTTTTTAATGGCTGGGAATTCCAATGTTCAGCCGCCCAATTGAGAATATCTTGTACAGATGCTGTTTTTAATTGATGAGGTGGGCTTTGTTTTAAAAGCTCTAGCAATAAATATAATGTTCTTTGTGGTTTTTTTATTGATACCTCTTCAGCAAAAGTTTGCTTACTTAATTTATCACCTTTTTGATCGGTAATCACGGGGATATGACAATAATTTGGGGTTGGATAAC
Source organism: uncultured Methylomarinum sp. (assembly GCA_964654345.1). Lineage (GTDB taxonomy): Bacteria > Pseudomonadota > Gammaproteobacteria > Methylococcales > Methylomonadaceae > QPIN01. Next base: position 2,528 of record CAZZIX010000213.1, on the reverse strand, counting down.
CAAGCAAGGTTTGCAAATAAATCTGTTTAGGGGTTGAATCGAGAAGGTCATACCCTCTGATCACATGACTAATTTTTTGTTGATAATCGTCTATTACAACAGCAAGTTGATAGGCAGTAATATTGTCTTTTCTTTTTATTATAAAATCGCCATGTTGACTAGCAATATTATGATTAAGGCTGCCCTGTAATTCATCATCAAATGTTATTGCAGAATTATCTGATTTAATGCGTAAAGAATGAGGGCTATTATTATTTTTTATTTTTCGACAAATGCCAGGGTATACAGGAAATTCAGATAAAGCTTTTCGAGTACAAGTGCAAGGGTAGACTAACGCTTGCTGAGTAAGTTTAGAAATAATCGTCTTATAAACTTCAAGGTTTTGACTTTGGTAATGGATGAGGCCATGCCAGTTAAGACCGTATACCTGTAATGTTTCGATAATACTTTCGGCTGCCCCACTAACATTTCTGGGGTCATCTAAATCATCAATACGCAAGACCCAGTTACCATGATGGGCTTTAGCATCCAAATAGCTAGCGAGTGCTGTATATAGCGAGCCTAAGTGCAAGGGGCCGGAAGGAGATGGCGCAAACCGGCCGATATATTCAGAACTAGTGGCGTTGCTCAGAACTTAGCCCATTTGTTTTTCTCGAATTTCATCAAGTGTTTTGCAGTCAATACACAATACAGCTGTCGGGCGTGCTTCTAAACGCCTGATACCTATTTCAACTCCACAAGATTCGCAAAACCCAAAATCTTCATTTTGTAAATTTGTTAGAGATTCATCAATTTTTTTGATTAGTTTACGTTCTCTGTCTCTGGTTCTTAACTCCAAACTGAATTCTGACTCTTGTGTTGCGCGGTCATTAGGATCAGGGAAGCTGGCTGCATCATCCTGCATATGATGTACAGTGCGATCGACTTCTGTCATTAATTCAGATTTCCACGCCTTAAGAATATTCTCAAAATGCTTTGTTTGAGCTTCGTTCATGTACTCTTCACCTTCCTTTTCTTGGTAAGGTGTGTAATTGTCAGGTTTAGAATCTGTCATCCATTAACTCCTAAGCTAAATTTTAAAAACTGCGCATTTTTACCAGAATGAGGGGCGGATGGCAAGATATTTATTGTTATTTTACAATAAAATTTTCTTTGGGATCAACTTGAAGAAAAGGCTATTAATTATGTTATATGTCGCAAGCTATTGGTTTAAATGTATTTAAAATTATTTATCTTCAGTTGAATGGTTTAAGTAAGGAATAATAAGGTATTTTTTATAAAGAATAAATTGATAAAAACCTAAGTTCATTAAATTTGGACAAATGGAGTTTTAATTGCATTTTTTTTTATAAAAAAACAGTTATTGCTTTGGAATGTTAATTGTCTAAAAATTTTTGCTCCTTATTTTTTCTAAAAAAGGGGGGAATTAGGGGAATGAGCTTTTTATTTGGTAAAACTAAGGAACGTTCAAGAAATAACTAAAACAACTGACTTGTACTAAAGCTTTTCTAATCTTTTTGTCCGTCATCAGTTTTGTTCCAGCAGCAGCGTAGCCAGTATGTGTCTGTCGGAGTGTATGGGGGCATTACTTTAATACACGCCATCCATAGTGTAAATACGCCATTTTCTCTAGTTATTCCTTACGCGTTCTTGGTTCCTTAACTTTTCATTAGCTTCTATATTGTATAGAATTATTGGTATTTTTTAGCTAAACCTTTTAAATAATCCAAAAAGTCATCTTTTAGTTCACTGTGAAGAAGACCGTGTTCTACAGTTGCAATTAAAAAACCAAGTTTTGATCCGCAGTCATAACGAGTTCCTTCAAATTCATATGCAAGAACAGTTTCATCGTTTAACAAGTCAGCGATCGCATCAGTTAATTGAATTTCTCCGCCAGCACCTTTGCCTGTTTGTTCTATTTTTGCAAAAATTGCGGATGATAAAATATAACGGCCAACAACAGCAAGGTTTGATGGAGCAACATCAGGTTTAGGTTTTTCTACAATAACATCAATTTTAGCTGAGGATTCAGAAGATTCACTAGTTTTAACGATTCCGTATTTATCAGTTTCTGAAGGGTCAACTCGTTCTACACCAAGGATAGAACATTGTTTTTCATTGTATAGATTGACCATTTGAGCGATACAACCGCGTTCAGCATCTTCAATTAAGTCATCCGCAAGAATAACAGCAAAAGGTTCATCACCCACAACTGGCTTTGCACAAAGAACAGCATGGCCCAAACCTAATGCTTCTGATTGCCTGATAAAGACACAAGATACATGAGGAGGAATAATATTTTTAATTATATCTAGCGTTTCTTGTTTCCCTTTGGCTTCAAGCTCACATTCAAGTTCATAAGCTTTATCAAAATGATTTGGAATAGCCATTTTATTTCGGCCTGTAACAAAAATCATGGTATCAATACCCGCGGCTACGGCTTCTTCAACAGCATATTGAATAAGAGGTTTATCAACAATGGGCAGCATTTCTTTGGGACTGGCCTTTGTTGCTGGAAGAAATCTAGT
>CAZZIX010000212.1:0-4682 GCA_964654345.1 uncultured Methylomarinum sp. | reverse complement strand
AAGCAACGCTGGCAGATTGAATTATTTTTCAAATGGATTAAGCAAAACCTGAAAAATCAAACGTTTCTTCGGTACCACTGAACACGCCGTTCACCTGCAAGTCTTGATTGCGATGATCGCCTACTTGTTACTCAAGCTCGTTAATAATAGCCTGAGTACTCTGCAAGTGTCTTTACAACAGCTAACCCGGCTTATTTCAGCTAATTTATTCCAGCGTAAGTCGGTGATTGACCTGATTGCCTTGACTCAACAAAAACGAAAACCGCTCAAGCCCAGGCAGTTCGTGCAATCGGAGTTACAATTTTCTTAACCGGACAGTAGTGGTACCCTATAGAGAGTTCCCCTGTTTTAACTTCAGCAACCCTTAAAACCACACATCCAAACAAAGCTCAAATAGTAATCAACATCACGACTACTATTTTACCGAAAACCTAGATTTTAAGCATTCTACGTGCTATTAAAAACTTGAGCTTTTGGATTGGGTTTCGATTTCCCATGAATAAATAGCCTTTTTTGAATCGATTTAATCGTGCATCAAAGCAAGTATAATGCGGCAGAGGTTTTAGTTCATTCGGGTGTAAAATAGCCATAATAGTTTGCGTAATTACCATCCCAGTTGCCAGTTTGCAACCACTGGCAAAACTTGGTGCTTGGCGCTTAGCCAGATCTACTGATGTTGGATCAACGTATTTAAGATGGAATCCTGCAGGAGCACACCCTAAAGACATTTTTAAAACCTGCTGTTCTACGGGGGCATCATAATCAAGATCAAAATAGTCATCGAAAGACATTCCACTCGAAGTGTAAATTAGCACACCCACCCCGAAACCTAATGGCACCCCCAAAATCACAGGGATATTACGTTCCATGCAAGCATTAATAATGAGCTGGTGGGTCTTTATTTCAAAAAACTCAATGGCATCAACAAACACATCCACCCCCCCCAAAAATTCATTAAGATTGCTCTCGTTTATTCCTTCATCAAAGGTAGAAAAATTTGCTTGTGGATTTACATCCAATGCAAGCTCATGCATGACCTCCATTTTTTTTCGACCAATTGTAGACATGGTTGCGCCATATTGGCGGTTAAAGTTACCCATTTCGAAATCATCAAAATCTGATATTTTTAAGTTACCTATTCCTGCCCGTAACAGAGTAATCAAGTAATCCCCACCTACGCCCCCCATACCAGCAATTGCGACGGTAGCCTTTTGCAGCTTTTGCTGCTCCTCTTTACTCGTAATACCATTATTTCTTGAGAAAGCTAATTGATAATCGAATTTTTTCATTTCTGGGATTCTCTTGTCGTGTTATGCCAAGTTAAAGTATGGTTTCTATACTCAATTAAGTCTAGTAAGGCTTTAAAATCAAGGGTTCATTTGAAAAACAAATTCTCTCCTCCTCTCCATGAAACTATAAATATTCTGGAACCATTACTTATTTAACTAACGTTCTGGAGTTCAAAAAACATATAAAATATTGATTTAAAAAGATAAGAGCACCCTAAGAGGGTATAATACAGGTTGACTTGAAATCACCTTAAAACTCAAATAGGACACACATGAATCATGCCTCAAAACTTCCTACATTACCAGCTTTAACTGTTGATCTTTTGTATGAAATAGGCATCTTGATTGATAATGTGTTTGCTCGTGATAGCCTGCAGGCAAGTGGCATCATTTCGAAAAGACAGTAAAAAAGCCTTTGTGGTCAATGATTCAGTGGGTCAGAGCTTTGGAAAAAAGATGCCAGGAATTTCCAGTCACATTGATCACACCACCGGTCGGCACATGATGGGACAGCAAGTACCGACCTTGGGTTTGAGATGTGAAAAGGGATTGTTCCTTAACTGCTCATTTAACAATTAACAATTAGGAGTTAAAAATTTATTTCTGATTTATAAGCGGGGCAGTAGTAATTTCAAACCAAAATTTCTGTCTAAGATGCTAATTTGAACGCAAATCAGCAATTTCAACACCATTAATAATACGATGACATAGTCCTCGGCAGAAATTTCTTAATATTTTGTTAGCTATCGTGCTTTCAAATTTCATCATTCTAGACAGTGAAGCATCATCAAGACTTAAGAGCTTAACATCATCTGTTGCTGCTAGAACACTTGCCGATCTTTTTACATCTAAGAAAAAGGCTATTTCGCCAATCACTTCTCCTGGAGAAATGATTGCTTGCAAATGCCCGTCTCTTCGCACTTCAACAACCCCGGATAAAACAAAAAAGATAGTACGGGCCGAATTATCTTTCTCAATAATCCTATCTCCTTTAGAACACTCTATCACATGACTTTTTTCAATAACTCGTTCAATTTCACTCTCACTTAAAGAGTCAAAAATTGAGAGCTCATGATTTTTTATGGGCTTAGAATCCTTGTAAACCTGATCCAAAAAATCCTTTTGATCATAGCCAGTTTGGCTTATGATTTTGGACTGAGGGGATATTAATTCGTTTAACTCGTCTACATGCTGGCAATAGCTAAGGTCTTCTTCTGTTGTTAACATTGCAAACGGAGAACCGACACGCTGTAAATGCTCGTAATCTCCGCTAATAAGCGCCATAGGAATCACTAAACCAATTCCAGGATAGGAATAAGTTTTAGCATAGGGCCGAAAGCCTAGTTTAAGGTAAGAATTAAGATGATGGGGTTCGCAGTCAAGCAGAACAACTTCTGCCTTTTTTTCAAGAACGAAGTGCATCACCTCTTTATACATGCGCAAAGTAATGTTTGATCTTCGGCTTTTTTCCTCAACCATTAGGCGTTCAACAATGCAAATTTTATGTACTGGGATGCGCTCAAGTAATGGATGTAAGTGGTAGGCATCTTTTAAATTTTGGTCAAATTGGGTATCTCCTCCCCAAAATAACCTTAGCGTACCGACTGGCCTCCCACCTTTAATTGCGATAGCTAAGTGCGCTGTTTCGTCGTATTTGTCCTTTAACTCTTTTCGTTGGTGATCACTTTTATCTTTTAATCTACCCATAGATTCGACATAAACTTTATATCGAAGTTGATAAGACGCTTCACGCTCTTCATCTGTTTGAGCGAATCTAACGCCATCAGCCAAGCCATTCATATTTTTGTAACCCACATTCTGCAATTAAAACAAGCTTAATAATTAAAATCATGCTTGATTTTCTCAACAAATAAAATTAGTCCGCTGTATTGTTTACCCAAATTTTGCAGCAGTGAATCTTAATTGTTACTAACGGATGCTAATTAGAAAGCACCCTGTTATTTAATATTAGCAGCAACCCGATAAATTGGAATGGTCTAACGAAAAAAATTAGCTTGGGAGTTTGAAGAGAAATTCTGTATTAACTATTACGAGGCTTGGCAGTGAGAACAGACTACAATTTTCCTGTTGGATTGATTATACTTCGCGTGGTTACGGCTGCAGATTTCTATCGGTCGATTATTACCGCCAAACTGTGTCCTGAAAAGTTGCGTAGCCTGCTACTATGCGCCCGTTTAGTGCCTTGCTATCGCAAAAATCAACTCGCTAACATTCCGTAACTACAAATAGCTTTGCTTAACAAGCTAATTGTAATCTGCGACCACATAAATACTCTTGCTTTATAGAGGTGCAATAGCCTCATTGCCATATTTAGTATTTAATTTCAGTTCTAATCGTGCTGAATCAAAGTTTTTCCGTTTTCTATGCATCAGATGATTGCCAGCTGCAAAGAGCTGTTTAAGTATCTCTTTGCTTTCGGATTTTTCTTGCTTCCCAATTTTTTCCTCACGATTTTTTCTGATTATCTTTTGTAGCAGACTTACGTGCCGACAATGATAAAGGTCTTCTTTGTCTGCCAACATGGCAAATGGGGAGCCAATCTTCTTTAAGTGCTCATAATCCCCAGTAATCAAGGCCATAGGAATAGCTGTACCTATTCCTGGATAATCATACGTCTCGGTAAATGGTTGGAAACCAAGCTTCATATATAAATCCTGTTGCTCTGGAACACAAACTAGAAGCACTACTTCAACTTTGTTACGAAGTACAAATTTCATAACTTTTCTGTACATTCTTAACATAAGGGTTGATCCACGGTGACTTTCATCCACCATCAGTCTTTCAATGATACAAATTTTGTTGTCTTCTAGATGTTTTGTAAAAGGCAATAAGCGATAAGTCTCGGTAAAATATTTATTAAATTCCGTATCTCCACCGCGAAATATTCTTAACGTGCCAACAGCTTTGTTGTCTTTGATAGCTACAACAGTATGAGCAGTATGATCATACTCATCACGCAATACCTTGTTTACAACATCGCTTTTCTCCTTAAGTCTATCCATCCCGTCAACATAAACCTTATACCGCAGTTGATAAGCAGCTTTTCGTTCTTCATCAGTTATAGCAAATCTTATCCCATCTTTCATTTCGCTGCGCCCTTTATGAGTTCTATATACGAGGAAAGTATAGTTTTCGATTATTAAATACTTCTTAAGTAACAATTATTTATTGATTATCCGTGATAATAATCACAAAAATAATGGGAAAACATCCTGGAATTTGATAAAGAATTATGCTGAACTTTAGAGCTACTAATTAATACTTCGACCACTATTGTTAGCAATGTTTTATAATGCAGCACCATCAAAGTATCAATATGTTTGCCCAACATGCTCATCCAAGATCAATCCAATTACACTAATAATAAACTCA
>CAZZIX010000211.1:0-4705 GCA_964654345.1 uncultured Methylomarinum sp. | reverse complement strand
ATAGCTTGTTATTCTAAATTTCATTTCCATCGTTTGTTTCGCTCTTTTTTTGGTGAAAGTATTTATGCATATAGAAAAAGGTTGCTATTAGAAAGAGCAGTTAAACATTTGCTATATTCTAACGAAGGTATAACTGAAATTGCTTATAAGTGTGGCTATGAAAATCAATCATCATTTAATAAAGCATTTAGAAACCACTTTTCATATACGCCTACTCAAGTTCGTGAACAAAATCCTTCAATTAATTCTTATAAAACAAAACTAAATTTCGAAAAGGGGATTCAAGTGAAACCAGAAATCATAATGCTTGATGATATAAAAGTTATTTGTGCCAGAGAAAAGGGCAATTATTCTGAGTCTGCTTCGAAGGCATGGGGCAGAATAATGAAATTTGCTTATTCTAATCATTTAATGAATGAAGCTGTCAGAAGAATTGGTATATCTCATGATGATCCAAATATTACTCATGCCGAGCTTATTCGCTATGATGCCTGTGTTGATATTGATATAGCTTTTGCAGAAGAAGATAATTTAAATAAACGAACCATTGCTGGCGGACGTTATGCCAAATTTCTTCATAAAGGCGCTTACGAAGGTTTTAAAGAGACCTATTCCTATATTTTTAATGACTGGCTACCTGAAAGTCATTACAAAGTAAGAGATGAACCATGTTTTGAAATCTATCTAAATCGAGACCCAAGAAGAACTAAACCAGAAAATCTTAAAACAGAAGTCTATATTCCTATAAAATAAAGGCCTTACCAATTTATTAGCCATTGGTTAAAACAACTGTGGAGACATTTTAATGATAAGAGCCAGTTTATTATTTTATTTAATTTTATTTAGTCTATCAAGCTATGCAGAAGATACTTGGGTATCGGTTCAACCATCACACCGGGAGGTCAGTTTCATTGGTTTTAGTCGAGCAAGACATGACATGGTTTTATCCACAGAAGTTGCTGGAAAAGTTAAAAGAGTTTATGTTGATGTAGGTGATACAATCCCAAAGAGTGGCAGGGTTTCATGCCTTGACAATACTTTTACAAAACTTGATATTAATTCAACTACCAACGATATAAAACAAGCACAAATTGATATTACTTATTATAAAAAACAGGTAAAACGTTATCAGGATTTAGTTAAGAAAAAGAGTGTTTCTATTAGCCAATTAGATGATATGCAGCGTGAACTTAGTACAGCAGAAAACATGGCGCAGAGTAAACAAATTTTAATAGATCGCCAACAGGAAACACTTGAGCGCCACTGTATAAAAGCACCTTGGGGATGGTCGGTAGATGAACGTTATGTAGAGGAAGGTCAATGGATTGATATTGGCAATCAAGTCGTAAAGGTTGGAAACTACACAACTTTACTAGTCCCTTTCGCATTATCAGTTGATGAGCTAAACGCATTAAAGAAAAACAAAAAAGACCTTAGTATCTGGTTGCCAGATTATAAACAAAAAATTCCTGCAAAAATCGAACGTATTTCGCCAGCTTTTGATGAAACTTCCAGGAAAATTAAAGTTGATTTATTGCTAAACAAAAAGCTTCCTGTGCGCCGAGGTGGATTAAGAGTTGAGTTAAAGCTAAAAATACCAGATTCTTCCGGGATGTTTTTAATACCTTCAAAAACATTGGAAAAAAGATTTGAAGAAGTTTGGGTAGAGCGTAAAAAAGGTGGCTCGTTACGTGTTGAGCTATTAGGCAATATAAATAATGAACTAGTCCGTATTAATTCAACAGAGTTAAAAGCTAGCGACCAACTTAAAATATTACGATAGGAATAAAAGCATGCTGGGAGTTGTTCGCTTTTCTTTAAAACAAAAAGTTTTTTTCAATCTGATTTTCATTTTACTCACGGTAGTTGGCTTTTATGCCATGTTTCAACTACCTGCTGAACGCTATCCTAATGTTAATTTTGGTGAAGTAAATATTTCAACTTACTATCCAGGTGCATCACCCACTGAAGTGGAAACACTGATTACCAGAAAGATAGAAGAAGAAGTTGAAACTGTTGCAAATATAGAATGGATTTCATCGACCTCTTACGCGGAAAGATCTCATATTAGATTAAAATTTATTGACGATACGGATTATCCATTTTTGTTTAATGAAGTCCGCTTCAAAGTGCTTAATATGTTGAATGAGTTACCTGAAGCAGTTGACCCACCCTCTATTGATGATGCAACAGTTGATGATTTATTGCCAGTCATCGCTATTAATCTTGCAGGGCAACATAGTAACCGAGCCCTTGTATTAATGGCGGAACAAGTAAAAGCGCGTATTCAAAAAATTGCTAACGTCAAGGAAGTCGAACTTACTGGTGAATATATCAGAGAGTTTCATATTTATTTGGATACTCAAAAACTTCGTCAATATGGAGTTAGTTTTAATGAGGTAGTGAGTGCATTAAAAGATGCTAATATCTCAATGCCAGCGGGAAGCTTTAAAAGTAAAAACAGTAATTTTCTTGTTAAAGTCGATGAGAAATTCCATGACCGAAGTCAGGTCATCAACACCATCATTCGTAAAGATGGAGATGGCAGTTTTATTCATTTAGAGGATTTAATCACAAAAGCTGATTTAGATTATCGTGACCCACTGGTTATCTCTACAGTTAATGGCAAAGATGTTATTGCTTTACGAGTCATTAAAACGAAAGAAGGCAACGCCATTGATATTAAAGAGGCTATTATTCATGAATTAAATGGTTTCACTAACTTATTCGAACAAGAAAAGCTGGAGGTGACGTTAACTCAGGATTCAACAAATAAAATTAAAGATGGTTTTACAACGCTAGGCTTAAACATGTTACTCGGCATGTTTCTAGTCTCGATTATAATCTGGTATTTTATGGGGATTCGTAATGCAGGCCTTGTAACAATAGGTATTCCTTTTTCATTTATGATTACCATGTTGTTGATGTATATAACAGGAAATAGTCTAAATGAAATAAGTTTATTTGCTTTTGTATTAGTCACAGGCATTATTGTTGATGATGCGATTGTCGTTTGTGAAAATATTTATCGACACATTCAAGAAGGGAGTGAAGTTTCTCAGGCCATTGTCACGGGAACCGCAGAAGTAGGACTTCCGGTTATTTCTTCTACCTTAACAACAGTCGCTGCTTTTTTACCTATGTTGATTATGACAGGAGCTACAGGTGATTTTTTTGCACAAATCCCTATCGCGGTAACGTTTGCTTTAATCGCGTCATTAATTGAGTGCTTAGTTATTTTACCCATCCATTATCTAAGCTTTGGACCAAGACAATCTAAAACACTCTCTACTCATCTAGAAGAAGATAATTTTATGCTGGCTTTTATTCGTTCAGTGACTAATAAAGCGCTAAGCTTTACTTTAAAGCATAGAGTTTTTAGTGTGTTAAGTATTTTCTTTTTATTATTTTTAGCCGTGAGTGTATTGGCCGTTTCAACATTGGGGAAAATTCCATTAATTAACATCAAATTTTTCCCTGATGACTACACCGTTTATTATGCTGATATAAAAGGCTCACCAGAAATACCCATTGAAACAATGGATAAAAAAGTTAGAGAAATTGCTAAATTCATCATGGCTGATGGTGAGGGCTATGCCGAATCAGCTACTGGTTTTGCTGGCTTTTATCCAAACGAGGATTATGAACCTGTGTATGGGAATAACTTTGGTACTGTGATGGTGACTATGCCAATGAAAGATAAACAGGAATTTAGTCATCCTTTAGAGCATTTAGAAAATATGCGGGAACGGTTAAAAACAACTTTTGAAAACAATGAGTTTGTATTAAGTATCCATGCTCAAAAAGATGGCCCTCCAACGGGCAAGGATGTTAACGTACGAATTGTTGGAACACAGTTTGATTCAATCTCAGGGCTGGCAGATGAAATTTTTCATTTTTTTCAAACAAAAAAAGAGCTGACGTCTAATCTAGTTGAGCTACTGGATGGACGCGGAGAGCCAAAACAACTTTATCGTTTTGAAATTAAACATGAAAAAGTTAAGGAATATAATCTAAGCAATACTCAAGTGACACAACTTGCGGGCAGTGTATTAGATGGTCGATATATTGGAAAGTATCGGCTAAATGATGAAGAAATTGACCTTAAAGTTTTAATAGATCCTCAAGCAATAAAAACACCTAGACAAGCCTTATCAATACCTGTTGTTGAGCATGCCAGCGGCCCTGTTCGTTTAGGCGATGTGACCGAGTTGCGGACTTATTTTCAGCCAGGTGAATTACAAAGATATCAAGGTCAACGAGCGGTTAGCATTACTGCAAATATTAAACCCGAAGCAGAAATATCATCACCTACTATTATCATTTTAGTAAAAGATTTTTATGCAAAAATTGAAAATAAATACCCGGGGGCAAGCCTGATTTTTGGTGGAGAACATGAGGATACTCAACGTTCTTACACATCATTAATGTATGCCTTCATTATTGCCATTATGATTATGTACATTATTTTGGCTGCCCAGTTTCAATCATATTCGCAACCTATTATTATCCTTTCAGCGATTGCGTTTGCTTTGATTGGCGTTGTGATAGGTAAACTAGTTTCTCAATCCTTATTCACTGTAAATAGTTTTATTGCTATTATTGGTGTAGCGGGAGTAGTCGTTAATGATTCGTTAATTCTGGTTGATTTTATGAATAAACTATATAGAGCAGGAGCAACAAGAATTGAGGCAGTCAACCAAGC
>CAZZIX010000210.1:0-4747 GCA_964654345.1 uncultured Methylomarinum sp. | reverse complement strand
TAAGCTCTTGTGAACTAGCAATGGTATATTCCAGCCCTCTTTCTATTCGATTGATAGAGTCCAGCCCACAACGTTCTATAATTTCAGTTGCCTTACTCGACCATGGAGATATAGTTCCTGGACGAGGTACAACCTGAAAAGCAGACCCTTTTATTTGCTCAGGTTCTGCAAAGCCATATACCAACAAACGATTGAGCATCTGTAGTTCTTTTTTGCCTAGCTCTTTATTAGTCTCAACAAAATGGACAAATCTAACTGATAGATTAGAAATAGTTGAGTTTAAGGATTTAAGCTGAGTCTGTAATTGGTTTAAACGATATTTAGAAAGAGCGGAGGTTCCAAGAATCTTTAACATGGATTTATCTAATTTAAAAGTAAGAGGTTTACTGGGGGTGCGATTAAAAGTGATGTATATGAAAAAATGTAGGTTGGGCTGCCGTCTTTTTGGCAACCCAACACTACTTTTGTTAAAGATGTTGGGTTAACGATAGAGCTGTTAGCCCAACCTACTATTCTTTACTTCACTTTTATCACACTCACGTTTACTGAGATAGTTAGCTAGTATAGTTAGAGATTTCTTTAGTAAAACAGCTTTACTTTTTTTCTTCACCGGGATCTGGATTTGGATCTACCTTAATTTGTCCATATAGCAGCTTAAGCAATACAAGCCCCGTTCCATCTGACACTTTTTCTCCATCACTATCAAGAACAAAGACTTCTGTAGCCACCTTTTTATCAACCAGTTTGACTTTATACTCCTTCTCTTTTGCAGGATCAGAACCAAAAATAAATAAAAACTCATCCCAAAGAGAGCCGTCTTCTACTTTCTCAAACTCAGGATCATATTGAATATGATAAAGACCATTTATCACATCTCTATTAGTTATTTCAATAGAGTGCCTGCTTAATGCTTTACCTACTATTCTCCATGATCTAATAAACGAATCTGAAATTCTTATTCGAGTAGAAGCATCATCAGAATATTCTATTAAATCAATAGGCACAGAACCTTGGTTATCTGCGTATGCAAAACCATCATCCTTTTCAGAAATATTTTCTTCAGTATCAATATCAATAGAGGAGTTTTCTTGAACAGTCTGACCATGATTTCCAGAAAGGTCAGATGGAACCGTTAATTCAGGAATTTCCTTGGTTAATTGATAATCTTTTTCTTTATCAGGAAAATACTCTGCAATATAACTACAAGCAGGCGTTATAGAAATTATAAAAAGACTAATGAGTAACCGGATTAAATTTAATTTCATCATTTAGATCACTTCTGCCTGTTGCATTGCTTTTCGTACGGTTTCAAAACAATCATCCGTTAACCAGGTTAAGGGTAACCGAATGCCTTTTGTGATTAACCCCATTTCTGATACTGCCCATTTAACCGGAATCGGATTAGATTGAATAAATAACTCACTATGTAATCCTGTTAATTTAGCATCAATGGATTTAGCCGAACTATCATCACCTTGTATTGCCGCCCTAACCATTTTATGAACTAACTTAGGTGCAATATTACCCGTAACAGTAATTGATCCATTCCCACCTAATAAACAGAAATCACAACTCGTTTCATCATCTCCTGAATAAATAGCAAAATCCTTTCCACATAAATCGCGAATTGTTTTAAGTCTATCTAACTGCCCCGTTGCTTCCTTAACACCGACAATATTATCTATAGTCGATAATTTTCCAATAGTTTCCGGCAACATATCGCAAGCAGTACGACCCGGCACATTATATAAAATCTGAGGAATATCGACTGCTTCAGCAACAGCTTTATAATGAAGAAAAAGCCCTTCTTGTGTAGGCTTGTTGTAATAAGGAGTTACCAGTAAACAAGCATCAGCACCTACTTGCTTAGCTCTTTGAGTCAGTATAATAGCTTCTGAGGTTGAATTTGCACCGGTTCCAGCTATAACAGGAATCTGCCCTCCCACATAATTAACAACTGATTTTATGACATTACAATGCTCATCCTCATCAAGTGTTGCTGACTCACCAGTAGTACCCATAGCAACAATAGCGTCAGTTCCTTGCAGAATATGATACTCCACTAAATTTTTCAGGCTAGCCTCGTCTACTGCGCCTTTGTCATCCATTGGTGTTATTAAAGCAACGATACTACCTTGAATCATGCAAAACTCTCACCCGAAATAATATTAAATAAAATTTAGAATATTATAACAGTTTATTTTACTAAAAAACGACGTTTGACTTAAAACAAGACCACACAATTCATTATGAATTCGTAATAAAAATCCTAATCAAACTTATCTGAAATTAGCCCTTAATTTATATTTAAGCTATTTTTAACTTCATTTTAATTTAAATTTAAGTTCAAACTTGTCATATTGAATCTGCGGAAACTGCTACTTAAGCATAAACGCACCTAAAAACATCAGAGACTAACTAGTCTCTGATAACTTACATTTTTTGGAGTTAAGATAATGAAAAATTTAAATAAAAAATTACTTGCTGTAAGTATTGCGATCGTTCTTGGTAGTAGTAGTGCTTGGGCAGCAGATGACAGCAACAGTGATAATGGCTCATCATCAGCAAATCACGCTTCTAATGCTAACACTGACAACTCAACTAACACTGATAATTCAGATAATAGCGACAACTCTGATAATAGTGATAACTCAGACAATAGTAATAATTCTGATAACAGTGCTAGAACCGATGATAATTCTGATAACAGTGATCATTCTGATAATAGCGATAATTCAGACAACAGTGATCATTCCGATAATAGCGATAATTCTGACAATAGTGCTAGAACTGACAATAATTCTGATAACAGCGATAGTTCAGATAACAGTGATAATTCAGATAATTCAGACAACAGTGACAACAGCTATTCAAGTTCTGGAGGAACGGGTACTGCATCAGCTAACAATGGTGGAACTGCAACAGCTGATTATAAAGTAAACAACTCTGCTTTAGCTGGAAACGTAACAGGTAACACAACAAATGGTCTTGGTATACTGGCTGCTGAAACAGTAAGTAACAATATTGATGGTTCATTTAATGGAGCCGCAGGTATCAACCAAACTGTTATGAACACCGGATCTAATTCTTTAGCTCAACAGCAAGTTTCTTTTCAGGGTAATGTAAATGTTAATCAGTAGTTTCCTTATTGATTAGGTTTTAGTGAATAAATTGCTGGTGTGCTCTTTTGCTAACCAGCAATTGTTCCTTTTATATAAAAACCATCCTATTTAAAAATAAATAAGGAGGAACATTATGAGAAAAGAATCAAGAAAAATTTTTACAATATTTCTTTTTTTACTAACGACTCAGGTATCTATAGTTAAAGCCGAACAGTTACCACCCCCAACTTGGCTAGATCAAAGCCAGGCAGTTTTGCCTGAAGAACTAGATCAAGTCCGTGGCATGGGCGGCG
Source organism: uncultured Methylomarinum sp. (assembly GCA_964654345.1). GTDB lineage: Bacteria > Pseudomonadota > Gammaproteobacteria > Methylococcales > Methylomonadaceae > QPIN01. Next base: position 1,332 of record CAZZIX010000210.1, on the reverse strand, counting down.
TTGTCGATATTACAACTTATAACAATATTGATGTTGATGGTGTTTTGACTGGAAATACAGCAACAAACAATGTCTCAGGTTCGAATATAATAGATCATGGTTCATTTTCTGATGCTAGTGGCTTTGTCTCTGTTATTCAAAACACGGGAAATAACGTTCTTATTCAAGATACAACGCTTGTCAATGTAAGTATTTTTAAATAAACACTTTTTTGGGGATATGAAAAGCTTATTAATTCTTCTATCACTTTATTTTTTGCCATTAATAAACAATGAGGTTAAAGCTCTTGACCTTAATGGTCTTGCAGGTGGCGGAAATTTTAATGGTACAGCAGGTGGCGGAAATTTTCACATACCGATAACCAGTTTTAAAGGTCGTCGATTCAAAACCGTTTATAACCAACAATATGATTTTAGTTGTGGTTCCTCTGCATTAGCAAGTCTACTCTCATTTCATTATGAGGATATAGTAAATGAGCAAAGTGTTTTTAAAGATATGTACGAAAATGGAAACCAGGGCACCATTCAAAAAAAAGGGTTTTCATTATTAGATATGAAATTATATCTACATAGAAGAGGTTATCGATCAGACGGTTTTAAGATTAATCTGGATCAACTGATTGATGCCAATGTACCCGCAATAACAATTATTAACAATAAAGGCTATCTACATTTTATTATTATAAAAGGCATTACAAAAAAAGAAGTTTTAGTTGGAGACCCTGCTCTTGGGGTTAAAGTGATTCCCAGAGAAAAATTTGAAGAAATGTGGGAACGCCGTATTTTATTTTTTATTTATGACAAACAGGATATTGCAGGCAATCATTTTCAAAATGAAAGTGAATGGAAAACAATAGTTAAGGCTGATTTAAAAGCTGTTTTAGATCGTTCAAGCTTATCATCTTTTAACCTGTTACAACCCATTGTAAATGACTTTTAAACCACAGGAAATATCAGAATGAACATATATTTTCGACTATATAGATCAATAGGTTTAAGCTTAATGCTTACTGTGTTATCTTTCTGTCTATGCTTTTCTTCAACCATTTTAGCCAATGAAATTGATCTACATAAAAGTCGATTTAATAAAGATTGGCAAATAGCTTCAAATGAAGAGTTAGACTCATTACGTGGTGGATTTACTCTGCCTAATGGTATGGTTATTAACTTTAGTCTTGAAAAAGTAATTTATAGAAATGGTGTTGAAATATTTACATCTTTTTTTGAATTACCCAAGAATGTTCAACTAATTCAAAATGGAAATTTAAATATCGCTAAAGATTTATCCAATTCAATACTTAATTCTGCCATACAGAACAACTTGGACAATCAA
>CAZZIX010000209.1:0-4757 GCA_964654345.1 uncultured Methylomarinum sp. | reverse complement strand
AAAGAAACCGGACGAAAATTTGCATAGGTATTATATCGCCGACGCATGGGCAACAATCCCCCCCGTTCAGGCTGTTTATCAATAGGAATATTTTTTGATTCTTCATGACTCAGTCCAATCGGCCCTTTTAAAATTGCATCAGCACCATCACAAATATCTTTTGTTTCTTGTGGAAAGGCATCGCCTGTTTCAAAATAAGCACAAGCACCAAATAATGCAGGTAACAATTCAAAAGATACGTCATTACGTTCTTCAACAAGCTTTAAAACTTTAAGTGCTTCCTGCGTGATTTCCGGCCCAATGCCATCACCCGCTAAAATGGCGATTTTGTAATTCTTCATTTTTTACCTATAAAATATTTATCAAAAAGCTTAATATCATATTTTACATTATCTTTATGAGACAAAAATTTAATATTGCCCGAAAATTTAGCACAGCCTTTTTTGTTCCCCAAAAAATATTTGGAAAACACAAATTAAGACTTAATTAATAGAGATCTATCTACTCTCGCAACAATTTCAAAATTCCTTCAGTTTTCTTTTCCATCAAAACCACATCTGCCCGAGACTCTACATTTAATCGAACTACAGGCTCTGTATTAGACATTCGTAAATTAAATCGCCAATCACTAAATTCAACACTAATCCCATCCGTTCTATCTATATTTAAAGCGCCTGTTTTATAGACATCTAGCACCCGGTTAATAGCTGCCTCTGGGTCTGTAATCTTGCTATTTATTTCACCTGAAGATGGGAACTTAGTTATCCTCTCAGCAACCATAGATGATAAAGTTTGTCCTTGCACACAAAGTAATTCAGCGACCAATAACCACGGAATCATTCCACTATCACAGTAAAAAAAGTCTTTAAAATAATGATGAGCACTCATCTCACCACCATAAATGGCATCTTCTTTACGCATTCGCTCTTTAATGAAAGCATGGCCTGTTTTAGACAAAATAGGAATACCTCCCGCCTGCTCAATAATTTCTTGAGTATTCCATGTTAATCGTGGCTCATAAATTATTTTTTCACCAGGATTATTTTTCAAGAAGGCTTCTGCTAATAACCCAACAATATAATAGCCTTCAATAAACTCTCCTTTTTCATCAAACAAAAAACAACGATCAAAATCGCCATCCCAGGCTATCCCCATATCCGCGCCGTATTTCTTTACTGCATCACTAGTATCAGACCGATTTTCAGGGAGCAAGGGATTGGGTATTCCGTTTGGAAAAGAAAAATCAGGGAGATGATGGACTTTAATAAACTCTATAGGCACAGACAAAGCTTTAAATTGTTCTTCTAACGCATCGATCACATGCCCGGCAGCTCCATTACCAGAATTGACGACTAATTTAAGAGGCTTAATATTTTCGGCATTTATATACCCTAATAAATGTTGGACATAAGCTTCTAAAACTGAAATGGAAGAATACTTTCCTTTTGCCTTCCCTTCTTTATTCTCAGTTAACCATGGCTGTTGCTCGGCCATTGCTTTTACATCAAGCAACCCTGTATCACCAGAAACAGGCTTACTTTGCTCTCTAACAAGCTTCATCCCATTATAATTTATCGGGTTATGCGAAGCTGTCACCTCTACACCACCCTCTACACCCAAATGACTAGTAGCAAAATAAATTTCTTCAGTTCCTACCATCCCTATATCTACAACATCACACCCTTCATCTTGTAACCCTTTCGCTAAGGCCACCTTTAAACCTTCACTAGTTTCTCTTGCATCGCCTCCCACTACAACAGAACTTAAATTTAAACACCTGGCAAATGCTCTGCCTATTCGGTAGGCTATGCCTTCATCCAGTTCAACTTCAAGCTGTCCTCTAATATCATAGAGCTTAAAGCAGGTTAATTCTTTCCCCATTATTTCCTCACTTAATTTAGGTTATTTAATAAATTTCAACGGCTGAACATATATAAAACAATTTTTTTAAAATTGGTAATGATAGAATTCTATCAACGGACTTGCTCCATACTCATTAATATATCTATGTTACATTTCACATAGTTAAACTAAATTCATCGACAGCTAATTATTTTTGCTTATACTATATTACCAAACATTTTAATTTTAATTTTTTTCAAAGAGTAGAAAACATGATTCCTGTAATTTTATCTGGTGGTTCTGGCACTCGACTATGGCCCTTATCTCGCAGTCAGTACCCTAAACAGTTTTTACCCTTAGTCTCCTCCAAAACGATGGTACAGGAAACAATTCTACGCGTACAAGGAATAGAAGGCCTTCAACCCCCTATCGCTATTTGCAATGAAGACCACCGGTTCTTGATGGCTGAACAATTGCGTGAAATAGGCATCAATCCTTCTGCAATTATTCTTGAACCAATGGGTAAAAATACTGCACCCGCAGTTGCATTAGCCGCTTTATCAGCAGAACCGGATGATATTTTATTAATCTTACCTGCTGATCATGTCATTTCAAATATTCCTGCATTTCAAACTGCAATTAATAAAGCTAAAACCCTAGCAGAGCAAGGACACTTAGTCACCTTTGGCATTATTCCCACCGAACCAGAAACTGGCTACGGCTATATCAAAGCAGGCAATAGTATTGACAAAGATAGCTTTAATGTGGCAACTTTTGTTGAGAAACCTAACCTAGAAACTGCCAAGGAATATCTTAAAAGCGGTGATTATTTCTGGAATAGTGGCATGTTTGCCTTTAAAGCAGGGCGTTATATTGAAGAATTAAATAAATTCCAACCTGACATCTTAAAAGCTTGTAAAAATGCTCTGAACAATGAAACACAAGACCTTGACTTTATTCGTTTAGACAGAGAAGCTTTTGCAAAATGCCCTTCTGATTCCATTGATTATGCAGTCATAGAAAAAACAGATCAAGCTGCAATCATCCCTCTTGATGCGGATTGGAATGATGTCGGTTCTTGGTCAGCCTTATGGGAAGTATCAGACAAAAATGAAGAAAGTAATGCCGTGAGTGGTGATGTCATTACATTAGATACAAACAACTCTTATATACATGCTAGTCACAAGCTAATCACCACAATTGGAGTTGATAATATCATTGTAATAGAAACCGATGATGCGGTCATGATTGCCGCAAAAGATCGAGTGCAAGATGTTAAAAAAATCGTTGATCAGCTTAAAAAAGATGGCCGCAAAGAAGCTAATATTCATTTAAAGGTATATCGACCATGGGGTTATTTTCATTCCGTTGATAATGGCAGTCGCCACCAAACAAAACTCATCGTTGTTAATCCTGGTGCCAAACTATCTTTACAAAAACATCATCACCGTGCAGAACATTGGGTTGTCGTTAAAGGAACCGCGCTAGTCACTAAAGGAGAAGAGCAAATACTCTTGTCTGAAAACGAGTCAACCTACATTCCATTAGGTATCGTTCATTGCTTAGAAAACCCAGGGGTAATCCCACTGGAAATAGTAGAAGTACAATCAGGTAGCTATTTAGGTGAAGATGATATCATTCGTTTTAATGATAAATATGGTCGAGAAACAATTAAGTCCTAACTTTACTCACTAAAAAAACTAAAGTATCAAATGCTTCAGTTCTCAGCGAATTTAAGCTTATTGTTTAATGAGCTTGATTTTTTAGATCGCTTTAAAGCTGCAAAAAACTGTGGTTTTAAAGCGGTTGAAATTCAGTTTCCCTATTCATTTCCTGCCTTACAAATTAAACAAGCATTATTAGAAAACCAACTTAATCTTGTTGTATTTAATATTGATGCGGACGACCTTCTTCAAGGAGGAGAAGGATTAGCCGCTGTTCCAGAAAAAAGAGAATATTTTTATAACGCTATTCAGCAATGCAAATCCTACGCTAAAATTTTACAACCAGAAGCCATCAACGTACTGCCAGGGCGATGCAATGATAATCAAAGATCTACTGAATATCTAACTACTTTTAAGGAAAACCTTATCCTTACACTTGATACATTTTCACCCTTAGGTATCAAGACAGTATTCGAGGCCATTAATACCAAAGATATGCCTAATTTTATTATTCATAGTGGGCGACAAATGTTAGATGTTATTGAACAAATAAATCACCCTAAGTTGTTTATGCAATATGACATTTATCATATGCAAATGATCAATGAAAAAATCTCTCAATTTATCAACCAATATAGTCATAAAATTGGTCACATCCAGTTTGCAGACACTCATGGTAGAGGTCAACCAGGGACAGGAACAATTAATTTTCAAAAATTATTCACTGATATTGACAAATCAAGTTATACCGGCTGGATTGGTGCCGAGTATATCCCTGTTGGTACAACTAAAATGAGTTTTGACTGGATGTTAGAATTTAATCAATAACGTTCAAGAAATAAATTACATTCTCTCCAGTCACTCACAGGCTAATCTTCCACTTTATCCTTATTTACTCTAGAAAAATTATTTATCTTAACAACATTGGGTAAGTCTTCTTTAATTCTCTCTTCTGTCATAGATAAAGCTTCCAGCAAACCACCAGGCTCATAGACTGAATCCATCATCATTTGATAGATTTTAATACATCCATCCAGAGAGTTTTTAGCAAGCTTAACTTCTGTGTCAATCTGCCACTGCAACCCATTTAAACGTCGCTGCATTTTTTCTGGCGCTTGATTAATAACCTCTTGAACCAAATCCTTTTTTTGTTTTTCAAAGCTTTCTGGGTCTTTTTTATATAGAGCCATCCACTCATCAAAATCAAAATCTATTTCATTACTGCTATCTTTTAACTCGTTCATGCTTTCC
>CAZZIX010000208.1:2259-4762 GCA_964654345.1 uncultured Methylomarinum sp. | reverse complement strand
CCGGATATTGCAAAAGTTCCTATCATGCTGGATTCCTCCAAATGGGAAATTTTGGAAGCAGGTCTTAAATGTATTCAAGGAAAAGGTGTGGTTAATTCCATTTCCATCAAAGAAGGTGAAGACAACTTTATAAAGCAGGCAAAACTGATTCGGCGTTACGGTGCAGCAATGATTGTGATGGCTTTTGATGAAGAAGGCCAGGCTGACACGATGGCAAGAAAAATAGAAATTTGTCAGCGAGCCTATAAAATATTAACTGAAGTTGTTAACTTCCCACCTGAAGATATTATTTTTGATCCAAATATTTTTGCTATAGCCACGGGTATTGATGAGCATAACAATTACGGTGTGGATTTTATTGAAGCGACTCGTGAGATTACAAAAACTTGTCCCCATGTTTTAATTTCAGGTGGAGTTTCTAACGTTTCTTTTTCTTTTAGAGGAAATAATCTGGTTAGAGAAGCTATCCACGCTGTATTTCTTTACCATGCGATTAAAGCTGGAATGGGGATGGGGATTGTTAATGCCGGACAATTAGCAATTTATGAAGATATTCCAGAAGATCTAAAAACAGCAGTCGAAAATGTAGTGCTTAATCGTAACCCTGATGCCACAGAAGCTATGCTGGAAATGGCTCAAAAATATCAGGGCGGCAGTGGTGTTGTTAAAAAAGAAGACCTTGAGTGGAGAACATGGTCAGTCAAAAAACGTTTAGAACATGCATTAGTTAAAGGCAATGCCGATTATATTGTAGAAGATGCAGAAGAAGCTCGTTTAGAGGCAGAACGCCCACTTCATGTGATTGAAGGCCCGTTAATGGATGGGATGGATGTCGTGGGTGATTTATTTGGGGAAGGTAAAATGTTCTTACCCCAAGTGGTTAAATCAGCACGAGTGATGAAAAAAGCCGTTGCTCATTTAATGCCATTTATGGATGCAGAAAAAGATGGCAAGTTAAAATCCAATGGAAAAATTTTAATGGCAACGGTTAAGGGGGATGTCCATGATATTGGTAAAAATATCGTTGGGGTCGTTTTGCAATGTAATAATTATGAAGTCATTGATATTGGCGTGATGGTGCCTGCTGAAAAGATTCTTAAAGCAGCCAAAGAAAAAAATGTCGATATTATAGGACTGAGTGGTTTGATCACCCCATCATTAGATGAAATGGTACATGTCGCAAAAGAAATGGAACGACAAGGTTTTGAAATCCCTTTAATGATTGGGGGTGCAACCACATCTCGCGCTCATACTGCGGTTAAAATTGAAGAAAATTATCATGCTCCGACTATTTATGTCACCGATGCATCGCGTAGTGTTGGCGTAGTGAGTTCACTATTAAGTGATGAATTAAAAGACGACTATATCGCTAAAACACGGAAGGAATATGAGCAGGTCAGAGAAAGACACAAAGGACGTAGAGCAAATATTAAACAACATAAATTAGATGCAGCAAGAGAAAACCGATTTAAATATGATTCGCATAAACCGGTGAAACCGTCTTTTTTAGGCACGAAAGTTATTGAATCTTTACCATTAGAAAACTTGGTTCCTTATATAGATTGGACACCCTTTTTCCAGACTTGGGAATTATCAGGCAAATACCCTGCTATTTTGACCGATGAATTGGTGGGCAAAGAAGCAGTTAAATTATTTGACGATGCAAAAGCAATGTTAGATAAAATTGTCAGTGAAAAATGGCTAACAGCTAACGCAGTAATCGGCTTTTTTCCTGCCAATAGTGTGGGGGATGATATTGAGCTTTATACCGATGAATCACGCACAGAAGTATTAGAAACTCTGCATCATTTACGCCAGCAAAATATAAAAGCACCAGGCAGAGCTAATTTTTGTTTATCTGATTTTGTTGCGCCAAAAGACAGTGGAAAGGCTGATTATATTGGTGGCTTTGCAGTAACCTCTGGTATTGGAATTGAAACAAAAATAGAGCAATTTGAAAAAGATCATGATGATTATAATTCAATTATGCTTAAAGCCTTAGCTGACAGGTTAGCAGAAGCTTTTGCAGAATATTTACATGAGCAAGTTAGAAAAGATCATTGGGGTTATGTAGTTGATGAAGCACATGCCAACGAACAATTGATTGGAGAGGCGTATCAAGGAATTAGACCTGCACCAGGTTATCCAGCCTGTCCAGATCATACTGAGAAAGAAAAGTTATTCGATTTGCTCAATGTAACCGCAACAACTAGCATTGAATTAACAGAAAGTTTTGCTATGTTCCCCACTGCAGCAGTTAGCGGCTGGTATTTGGCGCACCCACAAGCACAGTATTTTAATGTGGGAAAAATAGATCAGGAGCAATTAAAAAACTATGCGAAAAGAAAAGGTCAGGCAAAAAAAATAGCTGAACGCTGGTTATCTGCACATTTGCATCTTTAATACAGGATATAAATATGACACCAAGGCAAATAGAACAAGCGATAGAAAAAATGATGTATGCCAGTCGCTGGGTTTTAGCACCAGTGTACTTGGGGATGAG
>CAZZIX010000208.1:0-2159 GCA_964654345.1 uncultured Methylomarinum sp. | reverse complement strand
GTACAAGCATTAATCAATAAATTATCCAATGACTAAACAATTCAGAACAGAAAAAGATAGCATGGGCGAGTTACAAGTGCCTATTGATGCCTTGTATGCAGCTCAAACACAAAGAGCAATCAATAATTTCCCTGTGAGTGGATTGGTCTTACCCTCTGCTTTTATTAAGACAGTTGCTTTAATTAAAAAAAATGCGGCAAAAGTTAATATGGATTTGGGGGAATTAGACGAACAAAAAGGCAATGCCATTATTCAGGCCGCTCAACAAATTATGGATGGACAGCATCAGAATCAATTTCCTGTTGATGTGTTTCAAACAGGGTCTGGTACCAGCACCAACATGAATGTTAATGAAGTGGTAGCTCATATAGCCAGTGAGATAGCCGGTGTGTCAGTAGGTGCTAACGACCATGTTAATATGGGACAAAGCAGTAATGATGTTATCCCCACGGCAATTCATATTAGTTCGGCTATTGAGTGCCAGAAAAACTTATTACCAAGCTTGACTCATTTAGCAGAAGTCATTGAGAAAAAAGCCACTTCTTTAGACGGCATCACCAAAACAGGGCGTACGCATTTAATGGATGCCATGCCACTAACAATGAGCCAGGAATTAGGCGCGTGGGCATTACAAGTCAGAAATGGAATTGACCGAATTAATGCAACACTTCCCAGAATCTATAAGTTAGCCCAAGGTGGAACAGCAGTGGGAACGGGCATCAATGCTGACTCAACATTTGCAGAAAAATTTGCTCAAACAGTATCAGATGAAACAGGTTTGCCTTTTAAACCCAATGATTCATTTTTTGAAAGTTTAAGTGCTCAGGATGCGACTGTTGAATTATCAGGGCAAATGAAAGTCATTGCCGTAAGTTTTATGAAAATAGCCAATGATTTACGCTGGATGAATAGCGGCCCATTAGCGGGTTTGGGTGAAATTGAATTAACCGCTTTACAGCCAGGTAGTAGTATTATGCCGGGAAAAGTAAACCCAGTGATTCCAGAAGCCACAGCAATGGTGGCTGCTCAAGTTATTGGTAATGATGCAACAATAACAGTAGCGGGACAATCGGGGACTTTTCAGTTAAACGTAATGCTTCCGGTTATTGCTTATAATATTTTGCAGAGTATCGAAATATTAGGAAATGTAGCCAAAATATTGGCAGACAAAGCAATTGAAACTTTTTCAGTTAGAGAAGAAAATCTGCAAGAAGCGTTGTCAAGAAATCCCATCTTGGTAACTGCACTAAACCCAATAATAGGCTATGAAAAAGCAGCTGAAGTAGCAAAATCAGCCTATAAGCAAGGCAGACCGATTATTGATATTGCTAAGGAAATGACAGATTTGTCCCTAGAAGAATTGGAAAGTCTGTTAGCCCCTAAGCAGCTTACTAAAGGTGGGATAAGTAGATAAAAGAAGCCTGCAAAAATATTAACAATGTATTTTTAATTTTCTAGATAATTAACATGTTGCCATGCTCGGCGTATTTGCTCACTGATATGTGACAGTTTACCTTTTAATGTATAAACCTGCATCGCCACAGGGCTTTTACCCGATTGTTGACCAACAAAAACTTTAACATCTACTGCTTTACCTTGTGCTATGCCAGAAAATTCAGCCTCATAGCCATTGAGTTGATTGTAAGTGGTCGGTTTAGGTTGGATAGAATTGCGCTGCTTTGCGCTTACTTGATAGTTTTTAGCTGCTTCCTGAATTGCAGTGATTGCTACCTGTTGTAGTTCGCTATCAGTAACTGATAATTTAGGAAAGGTGACATAACTCATTGCTGCTGGCGGGGAAACTTGAGGGGGGCTTTGAACAATAAAGAGAGGTTTTTTGCCTTGCCACACGACCTCGGCACTCCATTCCGGTTCGTACTCTGTCCATATTTCAAGACCTAATTCCTTAACTTTGTTAATATGCATCGGGCGTTTATAGCGGTCTGCGTGACTGGACTGGCAGATTGTTACGCTCAGTATCAAAAATAATAATTGGATAGTGTTTATTTTCATATTCTATATGGGGTTAATTTAATTAGTTTCACTTCACTTAATGCTGAACACGCAAATAGTTTAGGGTCTAGTTTGTTCTCGGAAATCAAAGAGGAAAGAATTAAGTTGGCAGTCCATTGATGCACACTGATTATTCCATATGATGA
>CAZZIX010000207.1:1706-4775 GCA_964654345.1 uncultured Methylomarinum sp. | reverse complement strand
CGATTATACTTTTCCCCGACATAGTAAAAGTTTTTGTTTTTATAGGTTTTTGATTAGGATGGCGAATAATATCATCAGGCGATTCTTCTGCCGTATCAATAGCTAAACACCATTTTTTACCTTTTAATTCAGGTAACTCAATGTCTGTTCTGTTGTCGGACATATTGATAACAATATGTATATCAGATTCATCTTCTGCGACTGCGGCTAAGGTATAAGCTAATATTTGGTTATCAGGATCATTCCAAAGCGGTACATTTAATTTAGCACCATGCCATTGTATATCTGTAATATTTCTTCCTTCAATCATATTGCCGGTCAAAAATCGTCGCCGCATGAGTGATGAATGTCTTTGTCGAAAAGCAATCATTTGCTGAACAAACCGTAGCATATCTGCATTTTTTTCAGTTAAACTCCAGTCTATCCAGGTAAGTTCATTGTCCTGACAGTAACCATTGTTATTGCCATTTTGTGAATTGAGCATCTCATCACCTGCCAGAAGCATTGGTACCCCTTGGCTAAGTAACAAGATAGCAATAGCATTCTTTGTCTGTTTTTTTCTGAAATTTGTAACGCCTAAATTGTCCGTTGGACCTTCAATACCACTATTAGAACTTATGTTATTGTTGCAACCATCTCTACTATTTTCACCATTTGCTTCATTATGTTTTTCGTTATAACTGAATAAATCAATTAAAGTAAACCCATCATGACAGGTGATAAAATTAATACTATTTAGCGGCAAGCCATCTTGGTGTTCGTACAAATCACTACTACCGGTCAAACGAGTTGCAAGTTCTTTTATTTTGCCTTTATCACCCCGTAAAGTTTCTCGAACTACATCTCTATATTTACCATTCCATTCAGCCCAGCGGTGACCAGGAAAACTGCCGACTTGATAAAGACCTGCGGCATCCCATGCTTCAGCAATGAGTTTTGTACGTGCCAGTTGTTCTGAAAGTTCGATAGCCCATAGTACAGGAGGGTCTTCTAGCACCACACCTCCTTCCCCTCGTGCTAATGCACTGGCTAAATCAAATCGAAACCCATCAACATGCATTTCTCTTACCCAATATTCAAGACAACTAGTGATAAAAGCTGAGACTAAAGGGTGATTTGCATTAACTGTATTTCCGCAGCCAGTATAATCATGAAGGATACTCTTATCGTCTTTTTCATGGTGATAAAAAATATTTTCACCAATGCCACGAAAATTAATGGTTGGCCCATCTATTCCGGCTTCAGAGGTATGGTTAAAAACCACATCCATAATAATACCGATTCCTGTGCTATGAAGTGCTTTTACTAAGTCTTTAAACTCTTCAATATGAGTTCCTTGTTCGGGCGTAACACAATACCCTGGATGTGGACTAAAAAAACTATGAGTGCTGTATCCCCAGTAGTTTTTTAGGCCAAGGTCTGCCGTTCCCTGAGGAATATCCTGTTCATCAAAGGCCATAATAGGTAATAATTCAATATGAGTTATTCCCAGTTTTTTTAAATAAGGAATTTTTTCAATAATGCCTGAAAAAGTCCCTGGTTTTTTTACTTTTGATGAAGGGTGGCGAGTAAAACCACCGACATGCATTTCATAAATGATTGCTTTTTCACTACTGATACGAAGAGGTTCGTCATTGTTCCAGTCATAATTTTCGTCATCAACAACCATACATCGCATTGCACTTTGACTGTTATCACCCGGTAAACAAGCAGCTTGCCTATTCCAGTTTTTATCACTGACTACACGTGCCCATGGATCAATGAGTTGCTTTTTTTTGTCAAAATGAAGGCCTGCTTCTTTTGGTTCATTTGGCCCATCAATTCGCCATGTGTACCAAGTCCCAACGGGTAAATCAATTACATAGACATGCCAAGTGAAAAAGGTTTTATGTGGGTTTTCATCTAAATGAATAGTTTGAAAAGGTTTTTTACTATCAGATGTTTTAAATAATAAAAGTTCAACACTGGTGGCGTATCGACTAAAAATTGAGAAATTAATACCACCTGAATTTTTTTTTGCTCCAGATGGGTAGGTATGTCCACGTTTATAGCTGTATTCTTTATTTTGCATGATTTGTATTTGAAAAAATCATTAAGATATGTATTTAATTATAGAGTAGTAATCATTCATTAATGAATGATTATTTATGATAAATGTTAATTTTCTACTAATAATTTTATGAATTATGAGTGATTAATGCAACTGACGAAATAAATAAAAAATGAAAAAGAAAATACTTTATAACGATGGTAAAAGACTTTCCCCTTGGCGAGAATCACTTAATACCATTATCTTTGGCTCAGAAACACGATTAGGACGGGCATTTGATGTTATTTTAATCATTAGCATTATAGTCAGTGTTTTTTCTGTTGTTATAGGGAGTGTTGATAAATTTTATAAAGTTTATTGGGAAATATTATTTTATATCGAATGGTTTTTTACCCTTTTATTTTCTTTGGAATATGCTTTACGGTTGATTTCAGTACGTCGCCCTTTGCTTTATGCCAGAAGCTTTTTTGGAATTGTCGATTTTTTATCAATTATTCCTACTTATCTTAGTTTTCTCTTCCCAAGTATAAAGTATATGTTGATTATACGCATGTTACGTTTATTAAGGGTCTTTCGTATTCTAAAATTGGTGGCTTATATGGATGAAGCCCAGGTTTTAATGAGTGCTTTAAATAAAAGTTGGCGTAAAATTTTAGTTTTTCTGTTTGCAATTCTTGCACTAGTGATTATTTTTGGCTCATTAATGTATGTTGTTGAAGGAAAAGAAGCCGGTTTTACCAGTATTCCAAAATCGATCTATTGGACTATTGTGACTTTAACTACAGTGGGTTATGGTGATATTGCACCACAAACACCTTTGGGGCAGATGATTGCTGCATTTATTATGATTATAGGTTATGGAATTATTGCTGTGCCTACGGGAATCTACAGTGCAGAATTAGTCAAAACCTTTAAACCCGATAGAGTAAATAACGATGCATGTCCTGATTGTGGTAAAACTGGCCATGATTATAATGCTGATTATTGTAAATATTGTGGACATGTTTTAGACGATTAAT
>CAZZIX010000207.1:0-1606 GCA_964654345.1 uncultured Methylomarinum sp. | reverse complement strand
AGTGATCAGTTTTTGGCGGCTTCAAAAACACCTGCACAAAGAAAAACACTTGCCGAGCAGGTTGATCTTGAGCCTCAAGAGATACTTCGCTTAGCTAATAGTGCAGATCTATCCTGTGTCAAAGGTATAGGAGGTGCATTTTCAGATTTGCTTGAGAAAGCAGGCGTTGATACTGTAAAGGAATTAGCTATGCGGCGAGCAGATAATTTACACACCAAAATTTCCGAGATTAATGATAAAGAAAGCCTGGTTAAACAAGCCCCTTCAGCAACTCAGGTAGATGCTTGGGTAAAAGAAGCAAAAACATTACCCAGAGGTATAGAGTATTAGATGGTTTACTTTTTTAAAATAATTATAAAAATAAAAAGGTTTAAGTATGCTAAAGAAATTCATAATATTTTTTGCGATTTTTATTATTCTTTTACTAATTATTTCACGTTGTGGCTCAGATGTGTCGACAGATCAAGACGCACTATCAAATGTGGCTGGAAATACAATTGATAATGTAGGGCTGACATCAGGAGATGTAGCCGGGTTAACAAAAGATTCAGCGAGTAATACCTTAGGGGTATCTGAAAATACAGTTAACAATATTGGTTCAGCGATAGGAGAAGTCACAGGTTCAGCAAAAACTAAAGTGGGTGATGCTCTGGATTCGGCTGAAAATAGTGTTAATAACGGTGGGTCAACTATAGGAGATGCTGCGAGTTCAGCTGGAAAGGCAGTTGATAACGTTGGGGCGGCTATAGAGAATGTAGCCGATTCAGCTAAAGATGCGATGGACAGTCCATTAGATTCATCTACTGATACAGGTAACGCACAGAGTGGGGAAATGGCAGACTCTAATTTAGATCTCAATAGTGTTAATTTTAAATTTAACTCTAGCGAATTAGAAAGTCATTTTTATACAACACTGGATTCAGCTGTAAATAAAATAAACAAAATGAATAATCCGATTGAAGTTGCTGGACATGCCGATAATATTGGATCACATGGTTTTAATATGGCTTTGTCTCTTCGTCGAGCTGCTACAGTACTAGATTATCTAGTTTCAAAAGGAGTCGATGCAAATCAACTTAGTGCAAAAGGATACGGTGCTGAATCTCCAGTTGAAGATAATTTAACTAGTCTAGGGCGAGATGCTAATCGCCGCGTAGAGCTATATAAGAAATAGAATATTTTAGTCTTTAATAGATAAAGTTTTTCTTGTTAAAATTATAGCTATTCAACATTCTTAAATATATCATCTGCATGACATAACAATAATTTTTTAAGGTATAAAATTTATAATTTATATTTGTTTTTATTTATGAAAAATTTATTTATGGTAAAATTTACAACGTTTTCTTTTCACACATTTTTTACAAAGTAGAATTATAAATATGGATATTATCCAAGCCATTTCTCTTGCCATATTACAAGGATTAACTGAATTTTTACCTATCTCTAGTTCAGCTCATTTAATTTTATTACCTATTCTTCTAGGTTGGGAGGACCAAGGGTTAGCATTTGATGTGGCAGTCCATATTGGTACATTGAGTGCCGTTGTTGCTTTTTATCGTAAAGATATTTCTCAAATAATTAAAGCCTGGTTTTTTTCAATTAT
>CAZZIX010000206.1:0-4788 GCA_964654345.1 uncultured Methylomarinum sp. | reverse complement strand
GAACGTTTGACAAAATTGCAGAAAAAGCAATATCAATAGAAACAGCTTCTCCATGGAGTAATCCGGTTAAATCATTCATTTCAAGAATGGGGCTGAAAGTGTGTCCAAAATCCACGCAGCGCTCCAAATTGTCTTCAAATAGATTAGGTTCCAACTCTTCCAGCATGTCTGAAATACAGAAATCTAAAATTTTTTGGCCATTTTCATCTTGAAACTTATTTTCGATACTTATGTTGCCATAACAGTCTAGCAGTTGAAAAAGAGCGGCATTTTTAATTACTGCAAGTTTGACCATCTCGCCAACGCCATTTAATATGTGCCGTTTTGGCAATGATTTCAAGAAGGATTTGTCAAGTAGTACAGCCTTTGGGGGTTCAAAAGTACCCACTCGGTTTTTGTGACCATAAAAATCGATTCCTGTCTTGATTCCTACCGCTGCATCCACATATCCCATCAAAGTTGTTGGAACTTTAATGTGTGGGACACCTCTCCTGTAGCAACTTGCAACGAAGCCAACAACATCGGTCAACACTCCACCGCCAATAGCAATAATTGGCTCACTTCGGCGATCTATCGAAAAATCATCTAATGATTTAGTCAACTGAATAAATTTATCGATGGTTTTGTTTTGTTCCCCAGAGGCGAAAGGGATCACATCGCATTCTAATTTTTGAGAATCAAAGTATGATAATATTTTATCTTCATAAGCATCCAAAACATACTCATCAACAACAACAAAACGCTTGGAATTTTTTCTCAACGCAGGTTGGGCCAACGTACCATTGTCATGATTAAAAACATCATCAGTTTTGATTATATTGTAGTGAATATCTTTTTGATATTTTACATACCAGGTCTTTTGTTTTGGAATAATATTCTCCATAGTGTGTCCCCTTTTAGTTGAATTTAAGCCAATCTTGCTTCAATGTTAATATTTTTTTGGCAATTTGCTTTGCCCCTTCTAAATTATGATAACCTGCTCGTCCGCAACTAATATTGTCATTGAGTGGAACTTCCGACGATGATAAGATAGTTTTTAAAATAATTACGAGAGTTTCTGCAACGCTACTTGGACTAGATTCATTTAGTAAAATAAGATAAAATCCGGTATGACATCCCATAGGCCCTACATTGATGAAACTATGGCCTTTATACTTCATAAATCCTACGAGTAGAAAATGTTCTAATGAATGCAAAACGTCTGCTTCAAGGTAATCCGTGTTGGGCTGAGTGAAGCGTAAATCGTAAAGAAAAACGTGATCACCGTTTACACCCCTATTGTGTTTAGCTAATCGTACATAAGGTGCGTTGACATATCGGTGGTCAATTTCTTCAATATGATTATAATCCAATTCAGTATTTGGTAAATCCAACGTGGAACTCCCGTAATTTGGCATAAATGTGGTTAGGTATTTTCTGCTTTTAGGTAACACTTCCTCCCATACTTCAGAGTGATTATATAGCTCTACAGTGACATAACCAGAATATTTAATGGTCTCTAAAGCAATAAATACTGCATTAAAGTCTATTTCACCTTTACCTGGAAATTCGTGATAATGAACTTTCCCTTTTATTGTATTGCATATAGGCTTTGTAATAATAGGAGACGCCGATTCTTGATTTCTAATATATCTTAAAATTGGTACAGATTTTTCAATTATTTCATACTTAATTCCCGCAACCGAATCTAAATATGCTTTAGTTTCAAGTATTATATCATTATTAATGATGGCGTTTTTTACTATCTGAATTGGAATAAAATTAATATGTTTATTATTATCAATAAATATACTTTCAAGTATTTGTTCATCGCCACTTTTAATTCTGTTCCTGTCGCCATTAAAAAAAACAAAGCCCCCGCTTTCTTTTGTTAAAAGAACAAACTCGTCACTCTTCTCGATATAAACCAAATAACCTGATGAGTTTAAGTTAATGTTGCCTGCAATTTCTATATACTCATGTACACTAATAAATTTGAGCTTATATCCTTCTTTTATGTCAGCGAGATGCATATATTCAATATATTTTTCTGCGTTAACAATTGATTTTATATAGTCAACCTCTGTGCAGTAAGCATGACAGATGTCTAGATGTAGCCTAAAGTTAGGTGAATTAACAATATTAATCAAAGAAATCGCATCATCAATTGTCTCTATATACATTCCTGGTTCTGGCTCAATTACTAGAATTATGTTTCCAATAGTTTGCAGACAATTGTTTATCCCATTCACCAGCAATTCTTGAAGGTCAATGCTTGAACTTTCAGAATGTTCTGCTCTTAGGTATCCACTTTGAAAGCTAACAATTGGGGCGCCTATTGTTTTTGCAATGTCAATTCCCTTTTTTATTAAATTAATGCGTTGAGTCCTTTTTTCAGCATTAAGATTTAATAGAGATGGTTCATGAGCGGTCTTGGAAAGAAAAAATGTCGAAGCTGTTGATATGCATACAGGGGAAATAATATTTTTTTCAAAAAAATATTTAATTTTAGACAGGTCATTTGGAGAGAGAGCAAAAGGATCAAACTGACCATATTGAAAAGACAATTCCACACCATCATACCCCGCATTTTTAACATTGGTAATGGCTTGGAAAAGATCTAACTTTGTTAATCCATTTGTGCTGTAACTTAATTTAAACATTTATAGTTTCCTCTGCTAAGTTTGTTGAATTTATCCTCACAGATGTTTTACAACAGATTAATCAGTAAACTAAACCAACTTTCCCTTAGGCACATCCCCCCCATTCGGGGGGGATTACAATCAGCCGTATTCATGACAAAAATCAGCCATAACTAAATAACAGACCGAAACTGCAATTTTTAAAGTGAAAATTTGCAGTTTCGGTCGTCTTTATTTAAGGAGGAAGTTATGGCTAATTTTCATGAACGAGATTTACGGGTTAAGACTTTAGTAAAAAAGTATGAAAAAGAAGAAGCGTACCGTCTACGATATCAAGTTTTTGTTGAAGAATTAGGATGGGTGCCATACAATCGAGATAAAAAGGAGGTAGATGGTTACGATAATAGCTGTATCTTGGTGGGAATATTTGTAGATGACAAACTGATTGCCTGCCTACGTATACTTTTACCATTCCAAAAGTTTATGATAGAAAAAGAATTTAAAAATATTCTTGGTGAGCATAAGGTTCGTAAATCTAAAGACACTATCGAGGTCACAAGATTTTGTGTTGCTTGCGAGGTTAGAAAAAGTTTGGTCATTACAAAATATGGTAAATTTCCAATGATAATGGCTCTGGAAAAGGCATTCTATAACTGGTGCAGGTTCAACGGAATGGATAATGTTTATATGGTGGTATCAAATATTTTTTTTAGATTACTGAACTTGTTGGGAATACCATGTATCGCTGTTAGTTCACCAGTAAAAATGCCTGATGGCGTTTTTGCATTAGCGGCGATATCAAGCTGGACTGCTTTTGAGAGGCACAATGAAGAAAAGAGGCCAAATCTGATGGCTTGGTTTAAAGATACTTGTCAACTGGATTTTGAGGAAATGGCTGCGTAATTTCCCATACTGAATTCGAGTTTAAGATTTTTTTCAGTCAAGATAACAGGCCATGTTGTAATGCAATGGCAACTGCATGAGTGCGATTATTTGCCTCTAATTTGTGCAGAATGTTTGCAACATGGCCCTTTATACTTTCTTGACTAATTCCTAAAATTATGGAGATTTCCCAATTCGTTTTGCCTTCTAAAGCCCAAAGCAATACCTCACGCTCACGTGGGGTTAAGCTGGGTATTTTTTTGCAGGATTTTTCGTGAACAAGTTTTGCTACCAGCTGATGAAAATGAGGAGCGAGATTGTTTATAATAAATCTATTACGTTCAGAATTACACAAATTAGCATCAGCGATAGACATTAGGCCAAAACCTTTTTTGTCCACAAGTATATGCGAAAAGCCACTCGTTAGACCAAATAATTTTGCTTGATAATAAAAGTCATTATCTGAAGGAAATTCTTTGTAAATATCTTTCCAGTAGAGTAAACCTCTTCGACATGTATTTGTTATAGGATCTACCTGAACATAATTTTGGGTTCGATATATATCGATCCATCCGGCTGGATAGGATATATTAATCTCATGTATCGCTGTAGGAGTACTTGGAAAATTAAATTTAGAAGACAAAAAGATAATATTCCCTGATTGCAACAACCCGCTGGCCACATTAACAATTTCCTGGAAACACTCTATGGATGAGCAAGATAAGCAATCATATATAATCCCCAGTAAACTTGTTAGCTCTGCTTGGCTCAACCATTCATGCAAAATAAACATACCCTATGCCGATAAACGATTTAATTATTGCGTTGAGTAAATCAAGCTTGGATTTTGATCCAAGCATTATTCCACACCTCTGGAAAGGAACTCACAAAATACCAGAACAAGTAATATCTTCATTACTCACATCCTTAGAAGCTTCACCCGCAGAATATCCAGAAATACTAAATATCTTATTGACAGAATGTGGCATTGGATACACTGTTGATGCTCAAATTTTATCCCTTTAAGGAAGAAGCCGAACGACACGCATAAGGGGCGGCAAGAGTGCGTGGCAAGAACCGTTCAGAAAACAAGGAACATGAAGCGGAAGACAGGACTTTAAAAAACCGCCGAGTTCTTGCCGTCCCTTTAATGCGATTGTTATCTTTTTTTTTAATATCAGCATATTACGCAAAACAAATAATTCCTATGACGACTTTAAGCCACCAAACAAAACTCAAGTTTCGGAGTTGTCTGTAATAGTGTTAAAAAATGAATCAACCCATT
>CAZZIX010000205.1:0-4806 GCA_964654345.1 uncultured Methylomarinum sp. | reverse complement strand
AATTTGTTTGACCGCTGGAATCGATAACTGTTGTCAATTGACCTATTCCATATAGCCCTGCATCATAAGTAAAGCTTGTGTTCAAGCTACTATCAGAGTATTGAATCAGAGTCGCTCTATTTAGTACATCATATTGATATTGAGTTATAACGCCTTTAGCATCAGTTTTTTTAGTTCTATTACCTGCGGAGTCATATTCATATTGAGTGCTTCCTGTCTCAGCACTAACAACTTTAATTAAATCACCAAACCCGTTATATTCGTATGTGGTCATAGTCATATTATGATCTTCCACTTCCACAAGTTGATCTAAACTGTTGTATACATAACGAGTGAGAGTATCGTCTCCAGGAAAATCTGCTTGACGTAAATTTGACGACTGAATAACCCTATTCAATGCATCATATAAGTAGATAACACTATTATCAGTATTATCAGGGTTTAAAGTCCTGGCAAGCAGTTTATCGCCACTATTTCTGGGATCTGTCCTTGCCGTTAAATTATCATTTTTATCATAACGATAACGTGTAACATTTCCACTCCCATCGATATCTAATAGTAATCGACTTAAACTATCAAACTCACGTTCTAAACGAAAATATAGCTGTCCATTAGCATCTTTTCTTTGCTCCTGAATTTGATTGCCTCGATTATCCAAGGTGTATTGAATCTGGTTACCTTGAGCGTCACTGATTAATGTTAATCTGTGTGCATTATCATATTGATAGTTAAGTTCGCTTCCATCTGGATACTGAGTTTTTATGATTTTCCCTGTAGCATCGTAAATGAAAGTGGTTTTTACTCCATCAATTCTACGTTCAATTAAACGCCCCCGCGCATTATAGTAAAACTCAGTAATGGAGCCATTGGGGTCTTTTATTTTAGTTGCTTGACCGTGTGCATTATGCTCTAAAATTTCAGTTACATGATTTAA
Source organism: uncultured Methylomarinum sp. (assembly GCA_964654345.1). Lineage (GTDB taxonomy): Bacteria > Pseudomonadota > Gammaproteobacteria > Methylococcales > Methylomonadaceae > QPIN01. The sequence goes on along the minus strand of CAZZIX010000205.1, from coordinate 3,872 downwards.
TGCGTTTCGAATCTTTAACAGGTTGCCTTGAGAGTCATATTCGTGGGTTATTGTATCGTTTACGTCAAGCCGTGACCCATTAATACTTGCCAATAGTCCTTGGTTGTTATAGCTGTATTGAATTGTGCGACTTTGGTTACTATTAGGGTCAATCGTTGTTTTATTTAACAGACGACCCACACTGTCATAGCTATATTCTATACGTTTATAGATACCCTCCATCATGCTGCTGTATGTGCGTGCACTGGGTAAGTTTAATTCAGCATGCCACTCTGTTTCAATCTCGCGCTGTAGATCGGTATAAGCAGCATCGACTTGTTTAATGACTAACCCTTTTTCATTATAGTCATAGTCTGTTTGATTACCTTTATAATCTATAATTATATCGGGGTTTCCTTGCGTGTCATAAGTCATGTCTGAAACACGACCGCTACAAGTAGCACTAGGGGCACCTTCAACCTTGACCAATTTTTTCATTCCATTGATCATACTGAACTGATAGGTTCTTGTTTGCCCTAAAACATCTGTTATCGACGTTCTTAGGTTATTTTCATCATAAACCAAAGACGTGTGATCTACTCCTCCTGCATGCTCACTGCTATTCGCATACCCTTTTTCATCATAAGTCCAAGTTGCGAAGCGCTGATCTTTTTCATCAGTTATTCCCGTTAATGCATATGGAAATAAGGTATTTTCATAATGATAGGTTTTTGTAGGTAATGGGTCATTCGTCACAAGAGGTGTCGTATCAGGGTATTGGACAGTACTTAATCGGCCTTGTGAATCATAACTGTATTGAATCACCTGTTGATCAGGTAATATAATCGCTATTAATTTTGCATTGCTTCCATACTGAAATTGTAAAGTCCGGCCAAAAGGATCTGTGACTGACTCAAGTTTATTTTGAGTATTATAATGAAGTGTTTGAGTTAACCCTGGGCTAACTTCTAGAGTCATTATCTGGCCACTTGAATTATAGTGCTCTAATAACCCGTCTTTTCCTTTATAGTCCCAACCTGTTCGAACCCCTGTCTCATCATACTGAGAAATCAGCTTACTACTACCAGATATTTCTACCCAATCAACCGCTGTACTATTTCCTGAGAAGTATAATACCTGTCCTTCAGGGCGGATTAAGACAAGGCGACCCGATGAATCGGACTCTTCTAGGACAACAATAGCTCTTTGGTAATGATGCCTCCAATGATTTCCAAGCGTATTTGGATAAATTTTTTGCCAGAAAGACTTCCCTGCATCAGCCTTTTGACTATTGTATGAACGAATAAAATCAATCCCTCCGTCAACAGTAGATTGATAATCCACTTCGACCTGATATTTATTTCCTGTAGCAGAATTAATGGGGTTACCTACCCCTACTGAAGCTAATCCAGGCTCGCAAGGGTCATCAGCCGGCCCCAACTCTTTTTCCGGCACAACCTGACACTCACTTAAATCTGTTATAACACTCATTCCATCAGGGCATGTATATTCAGGTGGAGGAGGATCAACCGGCTCAGGATCAATCGGACACTCACTTAAATCTGTTACAACACTCATTCCATCAGGACATGTATATTCAGGTGGAGGAGGGTCAACCGGCTCAGGATCAACCGGACACTCGCTTAAATCTGTTACAACACTCATTCCATCAGGACATGTGTATTCAGGTGGGGGAATATCTATTAATTCACAGACTTCTCCGTATACAGGAATTTCAGTTGGCCCATAATAAGAACCGTTATACCACCCGCCAGGTTCAGTCTCCCAACCAATTTGTTCTTCCCAGCAAACTTCTTCATATTCTATAGCAGAGCATGTAAAAGAAAAAAGTAAGGCAAGAAACGATAACAGAAATGATAACGATGAGCGGTGTTTTGAAATCATGATAAATCCTTTTAATTAATAAAGGTAAAAAAGCTATTGTATTAGTCTAGTATACTTTTGATAATTAACAAGTTTTTTTATTCTGTCACTTTCAGAGACAGAATATATACGTAAACAAGGAAAAGAAATAGATGAAAAGTTATTGGTGTCTTTATCATTATTAGGTTGTGAGCATATCAACCTGACGGGTAATTATATTTGGCAGCAGGATAAATAGTAATTCAGACCGCTACGGAAGAACGCTGAACCTTAAAACATACGATTTTTTCCGTTTCGTGAGCAGCCCCATTAGCGTTGGAATTCCAATCTGATTTTACATTTTCATCTAATGTGAGTCCTGATGGATGTTTGCAAGCTGTTTGCAAATAAAGTGAGTCCATTCTCAATTAATGTGAGCCTAAACACTTTTATATTTGCAAATAATCTGAGCCCAAAATTGTGATGTTTGCGAGTCCTAGCGATTATGTTTGCAAGCCGTTACACCTAGGTTAATAAAACAAACGGTTTATGGTTTATTATGAAAATATTAATGTTTTTATTCCTATTTCCGAGTTTATGTTTAGGAACGGAATACCGTGATTATAAATTCACCCTCCCAGATAATTATAGTGTCCACAATAATGGTAAACCCCTTGCAGAAGGTTCAAATGCAATTCACATTGTAAACGAACACAAAAAGGGAGTAGCTATGGTTAAATTGGTAAAAAAAGGAATTTTCCCCCTTGAGGAGTATGGAGTTGAGACTCTCAGGGAGTTGTTTTATATTTTATATAGTGATGTGCCGAGTGACAACAAAGCAGTTGCTGAATTCAGACGTATGCAAAAATCTAAGGACTTTAAAATTACTGAGCGTGATGATTTTGTATTCTATAGGGTGAGCCACAAGAAAACACAAAGTGTTAAAATAATGGTTTCTACACCATTGAATGATGATTTATTAGGTATATCAATAGACCCTGATGAAAAATTGATAAAATCTATGGTTGACTCTTTAAAAGTTAAGTAATACTGACCGGTTAATAGGATTACACACTTCAATGATGCAATGGGCTTTATTTAATTAGATATAAGCGAACCTCTATAATTTGTGGATGAGAAAATTGAGAACTAAAATATTCAAGACCAAGACGAAACCCACACGTAATAGCAGGCTATTGCGAAGGATTTCAACGTAGAGACTGGATATTTTGGACTCAATATTCCATTCATCAATTAATAGAGACACCCTAAAGATAAACAATAGATCGCTTCGACAAAACATACCATTTGCATGGACTCCTGAGTAGTCACCACACTCCTTTATCGCTAAAAATAACGTTATATTTAAACAAGCACTAACATGGTACGAGCATTAATATTTATATCGTTGTTAACTTCGCAAAATATCTATGCCTTGAGTTTTGAAAACGAATTTGTCAAATCGGCTATCGAAAGAACGCGTTTCAGTATTCGTTATGATGGATCATATTATTCTATTGCTTACCCCAATGGAGATATACCTGAAAATGTAGGTGTCTGTACTGATGTTGTAATTCGTGCGTATCGAAAAATAGGTACTGATTTACAAAAATTAGTCCATGAAGATATGACAGTCAATTTTGATGCATACCCCTCAATGAGAATTTGGGGTTTAAACAAACCGGACAAAAACATTGATCATCGGCGTGTTCCAAATCTACAGTCTTTTTTTAGTAGGCATGGGGAAGTTCTTCGTATTTCTAATAGTGCAGGTGACTACAAGCCAAGCAATCTAGTAACTTGGATGTTACCAGGAAATTTGCCGCACATTGGTATCGTCACAGATCAAGTTAGCAAAAAAACAGGGAATCCACTTATAGTTCATAACATAGGTCGTGGGCCACAATTGGAAGATATTCTTTTTAAATACAAAATCACAGGGCATTATAAATATGTGCCAAAAAAAATATAGTAAGTACTTCAGTTGACTTTATGTTCAATATAAATAATTTCTAAAATGAAATATTTAG
>CAZZIX010000204.1:0-4910 GCA_964654345.1 uncultured Methylomarinum sp. | reverse complement strand
ATCCTGCTCATGCTGCTTTTGGTGGTTATAAAAAATCAGGGGTAGGACGAGAAAACCATAAAATGATGTTAGATCATTATCAGCAAACTAAAAATATGCTGGTTAGCTATGATATTAATCCATTGGGTTTTTTCTGATTTAAATAGAAATTTTATCTTTGAGAAACGTAGGTTGGGCTGCCGTCTCTTTGGCAACCCAACATAACAAGAACAAAAAAATGTTAGATTAACGATGATAGAGCCGTTAGTCCAACCCATATTTTTATATCTATTTATTTGCAATATTTAATGCTTCAACTGTCAAACGTTTAATCTCATCCCAGTTTTCTTCATCAACAAGATTAGCCGGTGCCATCCAAGAGCCGCCGACACAAGCTACATTTTTTAATGCCAGATAATCAGCGGCATTTTTAGGACTAACACCACCAGTTGGACAAAAAGTCACCTGAGGCAGTGGACCACCAATAGATTTTACCATTGGGATGCCACCAGCAGCCTCAGCAGGAAAAAATTTCATTTCAGTGATACCTTTTTCTAGCAAGTTCATGACTTCGCTTGGTGTTACGATACCTGGAAGAATAGGCGTACCGGACTTTAATGCAGCATCTATTAATTCATTTGTTACGCCAGGGCTGACAATGAATTCAGAACCAGCATCAATAACTTGATTTAAGGTTTCTAAATTAATCACAGTCCCAGCACCAACGATTGCATTAGGTACCTCTGCTTTGATTTTTTTTATAGCCTCTAAAGCGACGGGGGTGCGTAGCGTAATTTCTAAAACTTTTAAACCGCCTTCAACTAAAGCATTGGCTAAAGGTACGGCATGTTCTAATTTGTTAATAACCATAACCGGAATCACCGGTGATGTGTTCATTATGTCTTTAATTGCAGTCATTACGATTCTCTATAAGAGTTATTGGATTGGTCGGAAAATATTTTAATCAACAGGGAATAAATTAGAAGCCCCTGTCTCAGCAGTAGACGCGCCTAGACGAAAGCCACCAAACATTTCGCGTCCCATTCCATAATGGTGGTTATTGGCTCGATTAGGGATTGGCTCACGCGCCTCAAATTCTTTCTCATCAACTAATGCATTTACATCGCCTGTTTGCAGATTTAAAGAAATAATATCGCCATCTAATACTTTTGCTAACGGGCCACCCATTTCGCATTCTGGACATAAATGGATAGCAGAAGGGACTTTTCCTGACGCACCTGACATGCGTCCATCCGTGACTAAGGCAACTTTAAATCCTTTGTCTTGTAATACGCCTAATGGTGGTGTTAGTTTGTGTAATTCAGGCATTCCATTGGCTCTTGGCCCTTGAAAACGGATGACTGCAATAAAGTCTTTTTCTAACTGACCTCGTTGAAAGGCCGTAATAAAATCTTCCTGGTCATCAAAAACTACGGCAGGTGCTTCAACAATTTGATGTTTTTTTGCAACGGCTGAAAGTTTGGATACACCTCGCCCCAAGTTTCCTCGCATAACATGCAGGCCACCTTCTTTAGAGAAAGGAGTGTCGACTGTGCTTAAAACTTCTGTATCTAATGACGTTTCAGGACAAGCTTCCCATGTTAACTTGCCATTATTTAGCTTGGGCTCTTGAGTATAATTATTCATTCCTTTGCTATCAGCAACAGTCAAAATATCTTCGTGTAATAAACCATGCTTTAATAACTCAGCAATCATAACACCCATACCTCCTGCTGCATGAAAGTGATTCACGTCGGCAGGGCCATTTGGATAAATTTTTGTTAATTGTGGAATTGCTTTGGAAAGATTATCAAAATCATCCCAATTTAAAGTAATACCAGAAGCGCGGGCAATAGCAATTAAATGCATCGTATGATTTGTGGAGCCACCGGTTGCTAGAAGACCTATCACTGCATTGATAATGGCTTTTTCATCAATAGCATGGGCAACGGGGCGATAATCATCACCTAATGCAGTAAATTTTAAGACTTGTCTTGCAGCCTTGCGTGTTAACTCATCTCTCAAAGGTGTGTATGGATTGACAAAAGAACTACCAGGTAAATGCAACCCCATAATTTCCATCATCATTTGGTTACTATTAGCCGTACCATAAAATGTGCAAGTTCCTGCTGAATGATAGGAGGCTGATTCAGACTCCAACAACTCTTTACGTCCAATTTTTCCGACTGCATAGGCTTGGCGAGCGCGAGCTTTTTCTTTGTTGGTGATTCCGCTAGGCATTGGGCCGGCAGGAATAAAGATCGCTGGTAAATGACCAAAACTTAATGCACCAATCAGTAGGCCAGGGACAATCTTGTCACAGACACCTAAATATAATGCTCCATCAAACATATTGTGACTCATGCCGATAGCGGTAGTCATGGCTATTAAATCACGACTGAATAAGGATAATTCCATACCAGGTTGGCCTTGAGTAATACCATCACACATGGCAGGAACTCCACCAGCAAATTGAGCAACACCGCCAGCTTCACGTATTGCTGCTTTAATTAAATCTGGTGCGTCTTTATAAGGCTGGTGAGCTGACAACATATCATTATAAGAGGAAATGATCGCAATATTAGCCTTTGTTTCGCCGGTTAAGTCGGATTTTTCAGAGCTACTACAGGCTGCAAAACCATGTGCCAAGTTGCCACAGGCAAGTTTGGAGCGAATTGGCCCTTCTTTTGCTAGGCCATCTATATATTTTAGATAGGCAGATCGAGATTCATGGCTACGATCTATAACTTCTTGCGTTACTTTTTCTATAATGGGATGCATATGGTTTCCTCTATTCTTTTAATACTTTTTCTTGGGAGGGCTAGTGATAATGTAGCCCCCATTTATATTGGTTTGCTAAGTAATTCTAAGATATTACCGTAGGTTAGAGCTGGTTTTTTGGTAACCCACATAATGTTAAAGAAATGTTGGGTTAACGGTGGAGCGGTTAGCCCAACCTACGGATTGATTCTGATTACTCTTCCCAGGCTCGCCCATCACGGGCTAAAAGAGCAACTGATGCTACTGGTCCCCAGCTTCCTGCAGGATAGGGTTTTGGTGATTCATTTTGGTGTTCCCATGCGTTTCTTATAGAATCAATCCAAGTCCAGGCTTGTTCAATTTCTTCTCGGCTTAAAAATAAGGTCGGGTTTCCCCGCATGGCTTCCAGGATGAGCCTTTCATATCCACCGAATACTTTTTTATCTTTAAAGGTTTCAGAAAAACTTAAATCGAGTTTGGTTTTTTGTAATTTAATGCTGCCACCAATCCCTGGGACTTTGTTAAGCATTTGTATATCAATGCCTTCTTTGGGTTGTAGATGAATCACTAATTTATTGGCTGGTAAGTCAATAAAACTGTCTTTAAAGATATTATGTGGTAATTGTTTAAAGTTAATGACAATTTCAGTCCGTTTATTGTGCATTCGTTTACCAGTGCGTAAATAGAAAGGCACGTCAGCCCAGCGCCAATTGTCTATATCAACACGTAAGGCAACAAAACTTTCAGTAGTACTATCAATATTAGCGTCATCTTCTTCTAAATAGCCTGGGACTTCATGCCCTTTTAAAAAACCTGAGGAATATTGCCCTCTAACCGTTGTTTTAGCGACATTTTCTACCGTAATGGGGCGAAGTGCTTCAAGAATTTTAATTTTTTCTCTGCGGATGCTTTTTGCTTCCAGATTGACCGGAGGTTCCATTGCAATAAATGTTAAAATTTGTAGTAAATGATTTTGTAACATATCGCGGGTTTGACCTGTTTGATCAAAATATTCCCAGCGACCTTCAATACCAACTTCTTCAGCAACAGTGATTTGTATTGAATCAATTGTATTATGGTCCCAGTTGCTGGTAAAAATAGAATTGGCAAAACGTAGAGCTAATAGGTTAAGTACAGTTTCTTTGCCAAGATAGTGATCAATCCGAAAGATTTGGTCTTCGTTAAAAACTTCGGCAAAGGCATCATTAATTTCTTGTGATGATTTTAGGTCATGCCCCAATGGTTTTTCCATGACGACTTTTGCATCTTTAGTCAGAACTCCAGATTGAGCGAGTCCTTGGCAAATATGTTTGAATAAAAAGGGGGCAACAGAAAAGTAATTGATCAATACTCTTTGTTTTGAATCAATCACTGTTTTTAGTTTCTTATATTGATCCATTTGGGTTAGATCAATTTGTAAATAATTAAGTCTTGAAGAAAATTTCTCCCAGACACTTTTATCAATATCTTCCTTTAAAAATTCCTTTAAACTAACTTGCGCAACTTTAACAAATCCTTTGTTTTCTTTTTTATGTAAATCAACACCAATAATTTGAGTTTCATCTTCTAATAACCCTGCTTTTTCAAGACGGTATAAAGAAATAAGCAGCTTGCGAGTTGATAAATCGCCTAATGCGCCATAAATCACGAGATCACAGGGTTTAAATGTTTCGTTTTTTTGCATGTGCTATTGAAAATTTAAGGGTTTATCAAGGAGTGATAGGTTGATAAAGATAATTAATAAAGGGGGTATTATACTTGGATTTTTTTAGGAAAGAGTAAAACAGGTTTGGAGTGGTTTTTTGATAGATTTAGATGGAGAAATTGAGTGATTCTTTGATTTTGTATTGAAGGTTGGGTTGCCGTTCCTTTGGCAACCCGATATAACGTATGTTGTTGGGTTAACGATAGAGCCGTTAGCCCAACCTACAGAAACTAAAATATTGGTTGTCTGCTAATATGCAGCATCAGTCATGGTTGATGCAATTATGCCATAGGCTGTAGTCCAAGCTGTTTTAACTTCATCAGTAAAATCATTGCCTAAGCCTTGTTCTAGAGTCCATAACAAAGCACCACCAACAGTATCGTAATGTTCTGCTTTTACGCCATAATCTAGGTGACGTCTACCCATATCTTGCAACGCTGGGACGACATGATCTAATTTGTTAAGA
>CAZZIX010000203.1:0-4923 GCA_964654345.1 uncultured Methylomarinum sp. | reverse complement strand
TCTATCTTTTTGTTTTTATTATATTATTCTAAAATATTCGTGGGGATTCGTCAGGACCTGACCCTGTAGATTTTTAAACCTTTAGGCATAGTTGGAACGATAAGGCTGAACATGTAAATCAGATTTATTTTGGCGAGATTGCCAAAGGTCATAAGCATTTTGAAGACGAAGCCAGTGTTCAGCAGATGGCTTTTTAAATACCAGCTCTAATCGTAATGCCATTTCTGGTGTTATTGCTCCTCTACCATTTAATACTTTTGAAAGTGTTTTACGACTTACATCCAAATGCTCTGATGCATCTGTAATGGTGAGTTCTAAGGGGGTTATTATTAACTCTTTTAAAATTTCACCAGGGTGTGCCGGGTTATGCATACTCATTAGTGATAATCCTCATAATTTACTATTTCCGCATCTCGACCGGCGAATCGAAATGTTACCCTCCAATTACCGCTAACAGTAACCGACCATATATTTTTACGGTTACCTTTTAGCTCGTGTAGCCGTATAAGCCGGGTAAATCCATATCCTGTGGACTTTCAGCTTGATCTAGGTTGGTGAGTATTAACCCTTAACCGTTTAGCATGTTTTGCTTGAATACCAGACGATTTGCCAGTTTTGTAGAAACGTTCTAATCCCTTATGTATAAAACTGGTTATCACAGGACTTATTGTAACCTAAAAGGTTACAATGTCAAGTAGGTAGTTCTTTAAGACAGAATCAGCCTTGATGAAAGTATTATTTAACAAGTGATTTGACCCCTTCCCTCCGATGAATTGACTGATATCAGATGATGCTTTTACGGTACATCTATAGATCTAGCTTGTGACACATTGCACGGCGAGACTTGAACCTATTTGCATCATAATTGGAAATCAGAGGTGCATCTTTGTCAGATAGAGCTGCTTGCTGGATATCTCTTTCCGATAATTTTTCTACACGCTTCCAGTTTGTTTTGTCACCTTTAAAATTTCTGATGTCATTTTTAGTATATTTCTTAATCGTCATTTTTTTGAAACCTCTTACGGTATTCTTCACTAGGGTGTTTAAATTTTTTTAGTTGTTCATCTGTTAAAGGCGGGTTGTCAGGGTCAGATTTTGCTGCCTCTTCTATCTCCTCTTCGGTCATATTTTTAAGACGTTCAATATCTGATCTGTCCTTCAGTTTGTCTAATTCATCTTTTGTATGTTTTTCAATTGTCATAGTATCACCATTATATATTTTACTGATATAAGTGTCTTTCTTTCTTATTAGCTTTTCGTGCCGAAATAATGCGGATCGTATTTTCATGGCGTTCTGTATATACAACCAACAAAACACCATGTGGATCAACAGCCCCTATAATTTTGGTAGCGAATTTCCCCATAATCATGTCGGTCATCTTCATTAACAATAAAGTGAGGATCGTCAAAAACTCTAGCTGCGGCACGGAAATCAATACCATGCTTTACAATATTTTTTTCATTTTTATTACTATCCCATTCAAATTGCATAAATCCGTCTCCTAGCTAAAAATCAATAATACTCGTGAATTGATTTTTTACGAGTTATTCTAACTGAAAGCTACAGTAATTTAGAACGAATTAATGGGGGGCAGTACACAGATTCCCCTTATATTAGTAGTATCTGTGTCCTGACCCCACTTATTTCGAGGAACAATAAATCGCCGAATGAAATATTTAATAATCAATTTATACCGTTGCTGAATGTCTAGGATAATTGCACTTAGGGGTTGAATTTGGGCGTGGGTTTGGAACAACATATGACTACCGTGGAGCAAAATTAGGAGGTATCCCATTTAACCAAGGGACTTTATCATCATCTGCATCATTCATAATTGCATCTAACTCTTCTTTTGTTAACCAAATACCGTGTGCATCTACTCCAAATTGACCACCATCAACTAGTGTTACCGAATCAGCAATTTCTTCTTATAATGAATAACTTAGAGCTTAACTTACTGGCATTGGTACTGCCCCCCATTTACTTCTAATGGCTGACCCTGATGGTGCGTTAAAGTTATTTGCTAGATTTAGCATCACACGTTGCCTCTGAGTCATAACCAAGATAATAGTAGCCATTCCATAAATCTTCGCTATCATTCTGATTTAACTTCTTCAAACTATATAAAAGTCCCTCCGAGGTAGTGCAGTAATCAAAATTATATTTTTTAACATTTATTTCTTTACCTACAACCGCAATGCCAAGATTAATATTAGATTCTGAATTGATTAAGTAAAATGAATACCCATCATCTATATTAACCTTACGTCGATTATTAGATAGCGCAAAACATTTTTTGCCATTTTGGGCTTTACTTAGTACAGTTGCACGAGAAATTTTTTGAGGTTCATCCAGATGAACTACCGTTAGTTGACTCCCGTTCAAAATATTTGAATTTTTTATAGCTAAACAACGCCCATGCAACCATCCTACACTCTTTTGATAATCTATTATTTCTGTTACACCTTGCCTATTACGCGTTTCTGTACAAGAAACCACAAAAATTGAAATTAAAATTAAAAAATAATAGTAATATTTGATCATATTATCGTCCATTGAATGACCAGTGTGGTGCATCCGTTTTTAGTTTTTTGACACCATAAGACTCACCAATTTTATGCAGAACCTTATTAGTATTAACATTCGATGAGAAGGAGAGTAATATTTCAATACCATCTTTTTTCTTTACCTTAATATTTCCTGACCACTTTATCGTCATGTCAATCGCTTTACCCGATATGTGGTTACTCGTTAATGATGGAGGATTAATACTCCGAGGTGACACAGCTAATCCAAAACCATTAACCATTGCTAATGCTCCAGCTTTACTTTTCTTGATATCCCCATGATCCCATTCGATATCTACACCAATCATTTTTTTTGCATCTGAAGGTTTACATTTTCCTTGAGATATTTTCCAAGACCAATGAAATAGATATGCCCTTTTATCATTTCTTTTAGTGGCTGATACATCAACCTTTGCACCAGCATCAGTTAAAGCGTTTATAAAAAGTTTAACATTCTTTTGAAATGAAATATCTAAGTCACTAATTTGATTGCTATTTTTTGCATGGGCATTTGCCCATGTCACCCAATAAATTCCACTTTTAGTTGACATTACTCTTCCCTTTGTCTTTATTTAAATCTAAGAGTATCTGAAGCAGAATCTGACCTCACTGAAAGTATTATTTAACAAGTGATTGTAACCCTTTTGTCTTGCCCTTAAAAAAGATTTCGAATCAGATTTTTTATTTGCTCTATGATAAAGAATTCATTTTGCTCACAATCACTAAATGAATCAAGCCCTTTAATTAAATTAATGGGGATCAGTACACAGATTCTCCTTATATTAGTAGTATCTGTGTACTGACCCCACTTATTGCAATGTTACCAAACACGGGTTCCACCACCGACATACGATGACTATAAATTTGTTTTCCTTTCGAACTATCAACCCGTTTACGCATCCAGTCAGTTACATTCTCTTTATGTTGTTTTTTAAGTATAAAAGAAACTTGTCGACCATTGCCTTTCCGATGATTGGCCGCATCGGGATTTGTCATGCACTGTGCTTTTAATCTACAATTTCGACATTGTAAAAGTCACCCTTCAAAAAAGACTTTGATATTATTATTTTTATCAGTTCGTTGACAAAACAGCCGTCAGCAGCCGTCAGGTCTTGCCTTTGCGGGTGATTCGGATTATAAAGGCACAAAGCAAGACCTGACCCTCTAGTCTCATTGCATAACGCCTTCATCAGCCGCTGACGAAAGTGGCGGGGCTTTTGCATTTTTCTGCAAAAGGCGGAATCCCTAGGGTCAGGTCTTGCTCCTTGCCTTAGGGGGTTGAATTCGGGCCTGCTAGTCCCGTTCTGAACCCATTTTCCTCAACTTAAAACCGCGAGGATGACATTTTTTTGCTTTTCTCCCACTACCACATGGACAAGGCTTGTTCCTGCAATTACCTTTTAGTTTATGCAGTTTTCTTGATTTATTTATTGCACCGGATGCTTGTATATTTCCATTATGGTTATTTAATTCCTTTACAAAATATTCTTTTAAATCTTCAATTTTAGTTTTTAGATTATCAATATCTTCATCTACTTTATCTTGCTTAAGCTCATCTTTTTTATCCTTTTGTTTTTGATACTCAAATTGTTCACGAGAAAGCTCCAATTGTGATGATTGTAGCTCTAAATTTTCTTCATGGTTTTCCTCTGTGTTAAGCATACTTTTATACATAACAACGAGGACTATTATTTGTAAAAGAATATTAATTAATGTTGGTATTGAACTAATAGGTAGCGCTAAAATTAATTCTTTGAATTTAGCAAAGGCTGGATCTACCTCTATTAATACTTCCGTAAGCTCAACTGCTGATATTACTTCGTTTGCAGCTTCAAGGTTACTTTTTAAAGTAGTTAATTTTTCAACATCACTAAAATGTTGCACATGAACAAATATATCTCGAACGTGTAATTTACCAAAAGAATCTGTAAAACTATCAAGAATCATCGCATGCCCACCACACTTAGGACAAATTGTAGTACAACCTTGAATTACATTTCCACGACCGCTTCCAAGACTCTGTCCTGATGGAAATTTAATTCCACAACTTGTGCATACTGCTGGAACCTGATTTTTAGGATTAAAATGCTTCATATTTTATTCAACGGTGATATATACAGAAACCATAAAAGGTTAAAGTTAAAAATAGCCGAAGCTACTTATATATTTTCTAGATTCCCGCCTCCGCGGGAATGACGGGGTAATGTGGAGACCGTGAGACTAAGAACAAGCGAGAAGCTTTTAGGCAAGGCGTAGTGATTTTTTAAAAGTGGAGCGTACGAGTAGTACGTGAGCATTTTAAAAAATTGCTACAACGCTGCATAAAAGTTTCCCGCGCCGCTCTTAGCCGCATTT
>CAZZIX010000202.1:0-4966 GCA_964654345.1 uncultured Methylomarinum sp. | reverse complement strand
AACTCTGATGATAATTTTATCATCTAATTGAGTGAGAATTAATCATACAAACGTGAGGCTAATTATAAGCCAAGTATTGTTGAAATAGAGTTAGTCAATGCTGCATTTTATTTACGCCGACCGTTACTTATTACAGGTAAACCAGGAGTTGGGAAAACAAGTTTAGCCTATGCAGTAGCAAATGAACTTGACTTAGGAAATGTACTGCGTTGGTCAATTACAACCAATTCAAAATTACAAGATGGACTGTACAGTTATGATGCTATAGGACGTTTGCAAGACACAGCACTTCAACAAAATAAAGTACAAAATATTAGTCTGTTTCAAAAAGCCCCTTCAACTAAAGCATCTGATATTAATAAATTTTTACGTCTTGGACCTTTAGGCACAGCTTTAGCAGAGAAAAATAAACCTCGTGTTTTATTAATTGATGAAATTGATAAAAGTGATATTGATTTACCCAATAATTTATTGCATATCTTTGAAGAAGGTGAGTTTCTTATACCAGAGTTAGCCCGATTATCTACAAAAGAATATAAAATTCCTGATGAGGATGGGAACGATATTCTGATTGAGCAGGGTCAAGTACACTGTGAAACATTTCCTTTGGTTATTTTAACCAGTAATGGTGAGCGTGAGTTTTCTCCTGCCTTTTTGCGCCGTTGTCTCCAGTTAGAAATGCAGTTACCTGATGAAGAAAAACTCACTCAAATTGTTAATGCCCATCTTGACTTTTCTCCAGAACAGGAAATTAAAATAAAAGAGTTGATTAAAGAGTTCCTCAATCGGCGCGATCAAGAAAAAGGTGCGCTTGCTACAGATCAATTACTCAATGCTGTTTATATGCTGTTGAAAGACATAGATCCCCGTCGAGATGATGTAGAGAAATTGGGCAAAAGGTTACTTGATACGCTTTGGAGATCTTTAGAGTGATCAATGAGGTAGCCCTATGATTCAATCTTTCATCTCATCACTGCATAAGGTCTGCCTTGAGCAGCCAGATGACGAGCTTGTTGATTCATTGTGGTTTGAGCCAACTTCAATTGAGTTGGCCGATGCTGTCTGGCTTGCAACACAAATTGGTTTAGCTACAAGTCAAGAAATACCATCGATTCCAGATAATAAAACACCCTCTGAGCAAGAGGAAGTCGTCACCCAGTTATCGAAAGAAAATATTCAATCATCAGTAACAGCCCCAACTCTTAGTGAGTCGGAATATACAGCTACTTCTAATACACAAGAAGGTTCATCTTTATTGGCTGTTGATGCAAAGCTTCAGCAAATAACAGATAAACCAGAAAGCCAACAAAAAGAGTCTTTGGAATTAGATTCTAAAATAGAAGCTAAAGACAAAAGATCTGAACAAAATGAGCAAAAAAGAGTTATTCAAAATGAAATAAAACCAACAATAACGCATGGAAGTAAGCCTCACCAACGATTTAAACCAACACATATTATTCAGCCCGATTCTGAATCTGAGGAAGAGTAC
Organism: uncultured Methylomarinum sp.; assembly: GCA_964654345.1. Lineage (GTDB taxonomy): Bacteria > Pseudomonadota > Gammaproteobacteria > Methylococcales > Methylomonadaceae > QPIN01. The sequence continues at coordinate 3,477 of CAZZIX010000202.1, read as the reverse complement.
TATCAATTACGTACTAAAGAGGGCTCTCTTCACTCACCGAGTATTAACAAACGAAAATCACAGCAGCGTAAAGGTCGTCCTTTTAAAACTCCCGCCGCTACAATGTTGCCAGACCCTCTCAGTATTGAACGTGCGCTACGACCTTTAATGCGTAGTGTAGAATCGCGTAAAAACACAATACTGGATGAAGATGCAACAGTACAACGTGTGGCTGAAGAAGGTATTTGGTGTCCAGTATTGCAAGGAGAGCCTGAACGTTGGTTTGAGATAGCTTTAGTGATTGATCAGAGTCCATTTATGATTATTTGGCAACAAACTATTAATGAACTTCGATATTTATTTGAACGCCATGGTGCTTTTCGTCATGTACGAACTTGGAGCATGGTAACTAAAAAAAACAAGCAAAAAGTAAGAATTTATTCTGGAGCAGGTGTGACTCTTAATTATGGTCGTCCTTGCTCTCCCCAAGAATTAATTGATCCGTTAGGTAGGCGTTTAATTATTGTTGTTACAGATTGTGTGTCACCCGCATGGCATAGTGGTGAAATGATACAGTTACTGGAGTTATGGGGGAAAACTAATTCAGTATCTTTATTACAAACCTTACCGCGCCGTCTTTGGTCTGGATGTGCTTTGCGTGAAACAATACGTGTAAAGCTACAAGCTACCACTATAGGATTGCCAAATTCAAAACTGGGTATATGTGGTTCATCCCTTTGGCTTGATGATAATGATAAAAAAAATAGTGACTTGAAAGTTCCTGTTCTCACAATAGAGCCAAAGCCATTAATAGCATGGTCTAATATGATGACAGGTAAAGGCGGTGCTAGGGCATTAGGCGTTGTCTTTTCAACATATGCTAAAGAAAATAACAAACCGTTAATTATTCCCACTGAACTCAATAAATCTAAAATGTCCGCAGAACAGCGGGTACAAATATTTTTTGCTACTGCATCACCGACGGCTCAAAGGTTAGTTGTTTATTTAGCCGCTGCGCCTCTCACTCTACCGGTTATGCGACTGGTGCAACGAGTGATGTTACCTAAATCACGGCAAATACATCTTGCAGAAGTTTTTTTAGGAGGATTATTAAAACAAGAAAAATCTAAACAAAAATTTGAAGAGGCAATTAAAAACCCTAATTCTATTAAATATGATTTTCATGATGGTGTACGAACAAAATTGCTTGATTTAGTTTTAATACCCGATGCTCTTAAGGTCATTAAAAATGTTTCAGAGTTTTTAGAGTATCGTTTAGGTCAAAGTTTAGATTTTCAAGCACTACTATCCGACCCTACAGTAACGAAAGGCATCAGTCTTGATGAACATAGTCGTCCTTTTGCCGCAATACAAGCGGAAATTTTACGTCGTTTGGGTGGCGAGTATGTCCAATTAGCTAATCGAATAGAAAAAGGATTAATACAAGCACATAAAATACCCATTGAAGAAATTCGGGAGGATATGATATTACAGGGCATCGTCACTGGGTTAACAGATTTTCGTGCATTTGTAGATATAGGAGGTATCAGTGCAGTGCTACGTATGAAGGACATGACTTGGGGGGGAATTAATCATCCTTCTGAAATTGTTAATATCAATGAAGAAATTGAAGTTATAGTTTTAAAAAATAATTATGAAAGCGGTCGTATTAATGTGGGTCTGAAACAAATGACCGAAAAACCACTTACTGATAAACCACTTACTGATAAACCACTTACTATTAAAGCATCTGAAATCTTTATTAAAAACCACCCTGTTGGCTGTGTTGTATCAGGTACGGTTTCTGCTATTTCAAATACTAGAATTACTATTCAATTAAAAGAAAATGTAGAAAGTTTTTTGTATTACGTGTCTGTATTTAATGGAAAGATAACTAAAACAATACTACGACAAATTTTAACTGTTGGTGATGTGCTTAATTGTGAGATTATTGAAAATAATGAAAGAAATTCACATCACCTTTTTTTGTTATCAATGACTATTGAAGAAATAATTAAAAATATCATTGATGAGAAGGTCATTAGGATAATCGATTTTTTAGCTGACTATCCAATAAATAGTAGTGTTACAGGCACAGTTATTGAAACAACTGCAGAAAAAGCAATTATTCAACTACCTAATGAATTTAAAGGAACGGATCTCACAACTACTACCATACCTCAAGTGGGAGAAGAGGTAGAATTAAGAATATCCGGTACACATGAAAATAATACAGATATTTTTTTATCTCAAGTCTATGACAATGAAATACAAAAAAAATCATTTCAGGACATAAAGGAAGGTATGATTTTGCAGAGTATTGTAAAAAATATAGATGTACACGGCGCATTTGTAAATGCAGAAGGTTTGGATGGTTTAATAAGAAAAGATGATATGTCCTGGGGTAGTGTTCGTACAGTTGAAGAAATTAAAAAAATAGTTTGCCAAGGTGACCAGATTTTCGCAAAAGTGCTAAAGATCGACTCTAAAAAGAAACGTTTACTTTTAGGATTAAAATATTTGAAGGATGATCCTTGGATCGGTTTAGCGCAACGTTATTTAAAAAAAATGCATTTATTAGGAACTGTTATCAGTCTAGTTGATTATGGTTGTTTTATAGAAATTGAAGAAGGGATTGAAGGTTTAGTCCATTCTTCTGAAATGGACTGGACAAATAAAACTATTAACCCTCGAAAAGTGGTTCAGTTAGGTGAGAAAGTCGAAGTCATGGTTTTGGAAATAGATGAAAAACATCGTCGTCTATCTTTAGGCATGAAACAATGCAAAATTAATCCATGGGAAGAATTTGCAGAGACTTATAGTATAGGTGAAAAAGTTAGTGGTAAAATTAAAACAATTACTGATTATGGTTTTTTTATTCATTTAGATAACGGTATACATGGTCTAGTTCATTTATCAGATATTTCTTGGTCAGAAGATAAGGAAGGTTCAATCCGTGATTACAACAAGGGCGATGAAGTGGAAACGATTATTCTTAAAGTTGACCCAGAACTCAAACGTATTTCTTTAGGTATTAAGCAATTAGAACAAGATCCCTTTCAAAAATACATGATGACAATTAAAACAGGTAACTTTATTTCTGGTATCGTTAAAGAAATCAATGAAGAAGGAGCTGTGATAACCTTAGCTGAGAATGTTGAAGGGCATCTAACTACTTCAGAAACTCAGAATACTTCAGGTAAGAACACTCGATCTTTATTAAAAATTGGTGATGTAATTGAAGCTAAATTTGTAGGATTTCAAAAGAAAAAAAGGATAATTAACTTATCAATCAAGGAAGAATAACAATAGCCTTATTATTCTACAATAAACCAATATAAAAAGTGAGTTTGCCCGTCTTTTTCGTTTTGTACACCAAAGAAAGCTTGATGATTTTTCTAAATTTTCATAACCAAAAAATCAACCAGACGAGCTGGTTATTTTGGCGTTATCCGCGCCACTCCGCTATCGCTCCGTGGCGCGGATAATACCGAGTTG